>JALVEV010000220.1 GCA_027030605.1 Campylobacteraceae bacterium
CATAAAATGGGATAATAGAATTAATTATTTATCAAATATTAAGGAAAATGGTAATAATATGTCAACATAGATATACCCATAAAATGGGTATATAATATTTTATACAAGGAAAGAGTCATGAGACTAAAAAGTATACGGCGGCTATGTTACGCAACAATATTATTGAGTACATTAGCACATGCTGATATTAGTGGGACAGTCTATAAAGAGTTACCAATATCGGCAACTCATAGTAGTGATACGAAAGAAGGAACCTTTGCAAAAAATACTTATGGGCAGAAAGACGCTAATGAACCAGGTATTGGGGGTATTACTGTAAAAGGGGTAGATGCAAGTGGTAATACGGCTAATGCAACAACTGATGCAAACGGTAATTATACTTTAAGTGGATTGAGTGGAAAAGTTCGAGTAGAATTTAGTGGCTATGCTTCTAAATACTCTGAGGGAATGGATGGTAGTAATAAAAATGCTGCTGTTCGATTTGTAAATGATGGAGATACAGTTAATTTTGGTTTATATGATCCTCAGGAATATACATATAATGAGAATCCACCAATTCAAACAGTACTCTATTTTCTTACAAATTCAGAAGATGATAAAGCAAACTATCCTACATTTACGCTTAATCAATATACTGAAAATAGTGGGGATACTACAGATTGGAATAAAGATGATAACTTAATAAATCCGAATGCCACGCACTTTCTTAAGATGAAAGATACCGGTGCAGTATGGGGATTAGGATATGATCCTGTAAGTAGTTATCTTTATGCAGGTGCATTCCTAAAAAGGCATACAGCTCTTGCAAAGGGTTTAGATGAGTTATATGTAATTGACTTTAATAAAGCAAATCCAAGTGCTTCTACGCTTAAAGGTTCATTGTCTCTTCAAGGAAAGGCTGGACTAGATTTTGGAAGTGTTAGCGGACATGATGATTCATGGCATGATGATGATGCTTTCTCTAAAGTAGGAAAAGTTGGTATGGGGGATATCGATGTTGATAGAATCCATAGAAAAGTGTGGGGAGTGAGTTTAAATGATAAGAAACTCTTTAGCCTTGATTTAAAAGTGGGTGAAATGCCAGATATTTCAACAATTAAAGCCTATGATATTGGTGGTAAACCAGGAATTCCTAACTGTAATAACCATCCAGAAGATTTAAGACCATGGGCATTGGAGTTTCATGAAGGAAAAGGATATCTTGGAATGGTATGTTCCGCAGAGACATCTCGTGATGATAATGATCTACATGCATATGTAGTATCGTTTGATCCTACAAATCCAACAAGTTTTACACCTGTAATTGATTTTAGTTTAAATTATGCGACAGCTGATTATGATCAGGATAAAAACCATTTTCATTTCTGGTCAAGTAATTGGGCAAATGATAATAGTATGTATTATGGAGACGGTGAAAAGAAATACTGGTGGGATCAACCATTACTCTCAGATATAGAGTTTGATAAAAAAGGGAATATCTATATAAGTTTCTTCAATAGATTTGGACATCAAGTAGGTTGGTTTGCTCCTAAACCGGATGGAAGTGATAACTTAATGCGTTCAAGTCATGGTGCCGATTTAATTCTTGCTTGTCTAAAAAGTGATGGGAGCTATGAATTTGAGGGAACAGGTTCATGTCCTACAAATGAGGCTGATGATAATGATCCTAATAAAAAGCACTCTTATGGACTACAAGGAGCAAAAGAGTTTATTTTAGATAGATCTGCAGATGGGCAACAAGAGGGTTCTGTAGGTGGTGCTGCATTGATTCCGGGTATGGAAGAGATTATTAATGCAACAACAGATACACACCCTAACCCTGAAGGCTTATCTAATGATCATTATTATGATTCAGGCGGAATTACGCATTATAGACTCTATAATAATGATGGTTCTATGAGTGGGGATAATGTAAATTACTATACACATTATGGAGCCGCAGGAAAACCAACTGGCTTTGATAAGACAGCAGGTATGGGAGATGTAGAGTTAATTGTAGATCCAGCTCCACTAGAGGTAGGAAACCGCGTATGGGATGATGAGAATGGAGATGGTATCCAAGATGCTGGAGAGGCTGGAATAGATGGAGTAAAAGTACAACTCTTCTG
>JALVEV010000221.1 GCA_027030605.1 Campylobacteraceae bacterium
TTTATATTGTTTCTAATTCATCTTTTTCCTCCTTTAAATTTTGTTTCTGTCTCTCTTTAACCTCTTTCCAAGTATCATAATCTCTCATAGTTCCATCCAATGGCTCAATTCTCTCTTGATATTTTTTTAGCATTCTTCTAAAAATATCCTCATGTGTTCCTACAAACCCTTGTCGTTTTAGCTTCTCTACCAAAGCTATCCAACCCCATAATATATCACCCAACTCATCTTCTAAATATGGTCTATTGTTTGGTTTTATCTCCTCTTTTACCTCTTGAGCTTCTTTTACTATTGCATCTAGTAACCAATATGGGTTCATGAGGTCTTTCTCCTCTCTAGTTATATCTAGGTCGCATTTTTTGCTAACTAGTTCTATTGTTCTTTTTAAATTTTGCATTTTTTCTCCTGTTTTAATCTATATACATCTCTAAGCCCACGATTTGGCAACTCAACAGAAGCCTCTACAAGCTCCATTCCTACTTTTTCAAGAACTCGTTTTGAAGCCAAGTTTAGAGGGTGTGCAGTTGCAACAATAGAAACACCATCAAAGCTTTTAACTTTTTAAAAGTCTACTACAAAAAAATTATTATTAGCTAACTCATTTTTCCATCAAAAAACACAATTTATAAGCTTTTAATGGAAATTTGGTGTAAATTTTAAGAAAAAAGAGGAATTTTGAGGAAAATGGGCTACAAATCATTCACATCAAAATAGTAAAAAGGCTTCTTTTGGACAATCTCCAACTCATGGTCTAAAGCCTCCAAAAGCCTAACAAAAACTTGCAATGAAACCTTATCTATCTCCCCTTTTTCTAGTTTAGAGAGCGTTTGCCGTGTAATTCCACAACGCTTTGCAACCTGCTCTTGTGTCAGTTTTTTAGCTTTTCTTAGCTCTTTTATGGTGCTACCTATCTTATAAAATTCCATTTGAAATCTCCTTATAGGTTTTGGTTAGATTCTCACTAAGAGAGAAATCTAAAATCTTTAAAAACTTCTCTCCAAAGGCTCTAAAATCTGAATTGTTAGAAATGTACTCTACAATCTCTTGTCGTATTAGCTTAACAGCCTCTAAACATAGGTTAAACTCATCTCTAGCCTCTTTTCTGTTTAGTAGACAAAAGTTCGTACCAAAAGAGAGTAGCTCCTCTTGGTTAAGCCACACCTTTTTGCCACCAAGCATAAGAGCAGGTTTATCTTTTGGTAAGTAGATAATGGTATTGACCACATCATAAGCAGGTGCTAAAAATCGCTCTTTTTTATCTGCTGTGTAGAGTACTCCAAAGTTTTTTAGGTGAGCATCACCATTTTTAAGTAGATAGTTCAAAACGGTCATCTTAAAAAAACTTCTAAGGTCTTGCTCTTTTTGTGTACTTATTTTAGCAATGGCTTTTGCAATCTGTTCATAACTTCCACTATATTTTTTCTCTTTGTTAAATCCAAACAGAACACAAAACTCCTCAAACCCATAAAAGCTATCATCTCCTTTTTTATAAGTAAACCTCTCCATAACAAAGAGCTTTTTACTCTTGCTCAACCAAAACTTAGGCGTTACAACTCCTGCATGGTTTAATGCTCTCATGCAAAAGTACTCATTCTCTGCTAGGTGTGGATACTCTTGTGAGAAACTCTTTACAATATAGGCTCGTGTAGTAAGAGTAGTTTTCTCTTTGAGTTGTGCTAAAACCTTTGGTTGCACCCCTGCAATGGCAGATTGATGTAAAAAGTTTTCAACCAAATGAGCAAAAAGGTCTCCCTCTTTATCCTCTAAAATCTCCTCTAGTTCAAAAACTCTATTAGAATTTTTAGTATCGTTACTGTAGGTCAAATACCCCTCAATAGAGTGAGAAAGATGAGAAAAGAGCAAAAAATCATCTATCTTTCCATACTCTTTAATAAGTAAGTTTTTAAGTAACTCAAACAAGTACCCCTCTGGCATACTCATATCAAAAATAGGGTGTAGATGATAGTAAGAGAGATAACTTTTACTACTATAAGGCATGGTCAATGAGATGGGATTGTCATGGGTATAGTTAAAGATAAACTCTTTAGAGGAGTCATTGTAGTCAAGTACTCCTGATGGATTTTTATTGGCAAATATCTTTAGCAT
>JALVEV010000222.1 GCA_027030605.1 Campylobacteraceae bacterium
AGCACCACTTTCTATATCTTTTATTTTAATACCTTTTTGTGTAATTGATAATACATCAAAGCCATTTTTTCCTGCTATTCGCTTTTTTATTTCAAATAAATATTTACTTCGCTTTATCTCCCACCCCTCAGGAATCTTCCCCAACCAATCAACACCACTCTCTTTATATTTTGGGTATGGTTTATATCTCATTCAACAACTCCACAATCTCACGGCTCAATGTCTCTAACTCTGCATCTATCTCCTCCAATGGACGTGGAGGCACATACTCGTAAAAGTGACGATTAAATGGAATCTCATAACCCACTATGCCTACTTCACCATCTTTTGCATCGCGTTTGGTTTCGTCTATCCATGCTAAAGGAACATGGGGCTTAACCTCTCGCTCAAAGTACTCGTAAATATCCTCTTTCAAAGGAACATTCTCATAATCTCTCAAATCAGGATTTGGCTCTACATTTCCCTTTTTGTCGTAACATAGCGTCGCCTCCTCTTCGTTCTGTTCTCCTATATGCTTCTGCAACAACTTTAACTGTGAAGCTGTTAGCTTAATGCCCAACGCCTTTACAAATAGCTCTCGGTCGTCTATCTGCCTCTCCATCTTTGAGAGGGCTTCTAAAATCTCATCGCCCAACGCTCCTAGCTTGACAAAGGCTTTGTCAGACTTTAGAGCCTCTAACCTCTCTTGCTCATGTGGGTAGAAACTAAGCTGTAAAGGTCGCTCTATGGTAATGCGTCGGTAGCCAAAGTCACTGTTGTCAAAAACTTTACACACCTTGCTGTTTTGGCACTTGCCGTAGAGTTCGACTATCTCTTTTATGCTCTCTTCGGTTAGCTCTTTTCGTTTTGAACCTAGCGACTTTCTCATACTCTGCCCAAAATCTGTAGCGTTAATGAGCAACACCTTACCCTTTCGCTCAGAACTTTTACGATTGCTCAAAATCCAAATATAGGTGGCAATACCTGTGTTAAAAAACATATCAGTCGGCATGGCAACAATCGCTTCAAGTAGGTCATTCTCTAAAACAAAACGGCGAATCTCACTCTCGCCACTCCCTGCACCACCTGTAAAGAGGGGTGAGCCGTTTAATATGATTCCAATTCGGCTTCCTCCATCTTCGGTGGTCATTTTTGAGATTAGATGCAACAAAAAGAGCAGACTTCCATCGCTTACCCTTGGTAGCCCTGCACCAAAACGCCCCTCATACCCTAGCTCTTCATGCTCTTTTGTAACCTGCTTTTTTACCTTTTTCCACTCTACCCCAAAAGGAGGATTTGAGAGCATATAGTTAAACTTTCTATCACTTAGTTGGTCATCGCTAAGGGTGTTACCAAGCTTAATGTATGAGACATCTTGCCCCTTAATCAACATATCTGCTTTACAGATAGCATACGACTCAGGGTTTAGCTCCTGCCCAAAAGGAATAAGCGTCGCATTTGGGTTTAACTCATGCAGATACTCACTACCTGCACTTAAAAAGCCTCCTGTTCCTGCTGTAGGGTCGTAGAGACTTCTAATAATTGCAGGTTTAGTTAACATCTCTGTATCAAAAGCAAAGAGTAAAGAGGTGGTCAAACGCACAATATCACGAGGGGTAAAATGCTCCCCTGCTGTCTCATTTGACTGCTCTGCAAACTTTCTAATAAGCTCCTCAAAAAGCAATCCCATCTGATGATTACTTATGGTTTGGGGAGACAAATCGAAGTTGGCAAACTTCTCTACTATCAAGTAGAGCAAATCGGACTCATTTAGCTTCTCAATCTGTTTGGTAAACTCATACTTCTCAAAAATCTCTAAAGCATTGGGGCTAAAAGCAAAGATGTAACTCTCTAGGTTTTGAGCAATATTTGAGGAGTCGTTTAGAAGTTTAGAGAGGTCAAAACTAGAGGTGTTGTAGAAACTAAGCTTTGATTTGCGTACCAAAAACTTCTCTAGTGGTACAGGTAAATCTTTGCGTTTCTCATACTCCTCTAAAACCTCTTGGCGTGTCGGTTCAAGCACACACTCCAAACGACGCAAGAGGGTAAAAGGTAAGATAACCTTACCATAGTCAGACTGTTTATAGTCTCCACGAAGCAGGTCAGCAGTTGACCAGATTAGG
>JALVEV010000223.1 GCA_027030605.1 Campylobacteraceae bacterium
CTCCTCTTAACCTCTCCTCTTCCCACGCTCCAAAGAGATAACACTCTACCCCTAAAATCTCATCTAACACCCCAGGTAGCGAGTCAGAGAGGTAGATTTTATCTATAATGGTTTGAGTAGTATCTCTCTGCCAATCAATCGCTCTTTTAGCTTGGGTGAAGGGTTCATGTATGGGGTTTAAAATCTGTGGAGTAGCTCTGTTATTCTCTATATTTTCAAAAAGCTCATCTAAAAGTTTAAGAGAAGTAGAGACCACCTCTTGACGATAGAGTGAAGCCTTATAGGTTTTACGTACCTCAAAAGAAGCCTCGGCATAGATGTCCCCTCCATCATACTCACTATTGGCTCTTAAAACCACCACACCCCACTGTTTACTAGGCTCTTGCAGTGCATACTCCAAACTATACGCCCCCCTATCTCCCCTTGGAGCTGGGTGAAAGATGTAGGTTGGATAGTTCTCATAAACCGAAGCAGGTAGATAACTCTTTAAAAAGGGGCATAAGATAAGCTTAGGCTCAAAAGCTTCTATCTCTTGGAGCATCTGTTTTTCATTGATAGCAAAGCAGACAGAGATGGTGTGGTTTAAATCTTTTAGTTTGGTGTAGATGGCTTGGGTTTGGGAGTTGAAGGTGGTTGTTAGGAGGAGGAGTTTCATAGACTATTAATCCTTATACTTTACACGGTGTATAGCTCTTTCTATACGAATTTGATTTAAGTCAATGTCACCAATCTTACCCGTTAAACAACCTACTAATTTATCTAAAGCCTCTAGCTTCTTTTTTATACGAATTTTTTTATATTCATCTTCAATAAGCTCTTGGAGAGTTTCTGTTTGAGTTTTTTGTTTAAATTTTGCTATCTCTTCAAGGTGTTTAGTAGTCTTATCATTAAAAAGAAAAGTTTTATCTGTGGTCACTTTTACCCTTTTTATAGGTTTTATATGCACAATAATATCATAAGATGTGTTCTATTTTAGCATTTAAGGGGGATGAGATATAATGTACCCTAAAAAGGAAATAAAAATGGCGATTTTAAATGAATTAGTAAGTGTAAGTGAAAGACCAAATGCGAGAACGAATGTATCTGGAGATTATTGTTTTGATAAAAATTATTTTCAAATTAGAACCTATAAAGCAGGAGATACAAATAGAATAGAAGGTCAAAAACAGAACATACAGCTTGATAAAGAAATGGCTAAAAGATTGGTAAATCTTTTGAATCAATTTATTGAAGAAAAATAAAGATACAATTTAAAATTAAATTGTTGAGGCACAAGAAAAACAAAATGCATAACCTAAACACCCTAACCCTAAAACAAAAAGAAGAACTATTCCGTAAACTCCGTATCTCCATCACGCACCACTCAAATGCCATAGAGGGAACAACTCTCTCTTTTGGCGAAACAAAAGAGCTATTAGAGCATGGAAACACAGCAGGAGATAAGCCACTACATGAACAGCTTGTTATATTAGGCTTTGCAAAGGCTTATGATGTGATAGTTCGTGAGGCTACAAACCCACATAATATTATTGACAGTAGTTTTATAAAAGATATTCATGCCATTATGTTTGAAGACGCTCTAAAAGTCTCTCCAGAGTTTGTGGCTAAACCTATTGGGGCGTATAGACTAGATGAACGATACATTAAAGGAGTAGATATAAAGCTATCAGCTCCTCATAAAATTGCTAACGATTTAGAAAACTTGCTCTATAGATTTAAGAGTAACAGCATGAGTTTAGAAGATATTGCAGAGTTTCATATTTTGTTTGAGCGAGTTCACCCTTTTGCTGATGGTAATGGAAGAGTTGGACGGCTTATTATGGCTTTTCAAGCTATTCAGAACAATATTGTTCCACCACTTATTGAGAATGACCATAGAAGCGAATACTTGACAGCCATAAATGATAAAAGTGAACTCTCTAAATTTATAGAGAAGAGTATTCAAAATAGTATGGATTTGTTAAGCTAACAAATCCTAGGCAACAACTCCCCAGTAGGCAAGTCTAAAAACCTCTTAGTCCCCCAAGAACTCTTTAAAATCACTCTCCCCTCATACTCCCTACTTACCGTAGCAATCACAGCCGAACTCTTATGAGT
>JALVEV010000224.1 GCA_027030605.1 Campylobacteraceae bacterium
CTAAGAGCTGTTTTTCAACCACATTTTGAGTTGCTATCCCTGCGTGGTCAACCCCTGGTTGCCAAAGAGTTTTATAGCCGTCCATTCTTTTGTAACGAACAATAATATCTTGAAGTGTAAAGGTTAATGCGTGACCAATATGTAATCGCCCTGTTACATTGGGTGGTGGCATCATAATAGTAAAGTGTTTATCAGGTTTTTGTATAGAGTTATTTCCATCTATCTCAAAGTAGCCTCTCTCTTCCCAAAGTCTGTAGTAGTTCTCTTCTATCTCTTTTGGGTTATATACATTTTTTTTGGTTTCGCTCATCTATTGTTCCATTAATTATAGTTATTTTTTATTGTCGCGATTATAGCTAAAAGGTACTATAATAGAAATTAGATTGAGTACTATGACTTTAACCTTTTCATCACTTTAACATAATCACGTTTTTCAAAGGCAGAGAGTGAGACCATCATCTTGTTTGCTGGGACATCTTTTCGAATAAAAGCGAACTCACCAATAATTGCATTATCTCCTATGGTGACACAATTACTAATACCACAATCTGCACCTAAATAGACGTTATTGCCAATGGTTGCACTACCTGAAATACCAACTTTCCCTGGAAGTAGACAGTTTGTACCAATTTGAACATTATGTGTAATAATACAGTGGTTACCTATTTTTGTACTATGACCAATAATAGTATCACTCAATGCTCCTCTATCTATAGAGCAGTTAGCTCCAATCTCTACATTTTCTTTAATAATAACACGACCTAAATGGGGAAATTGAATATACTCCTCCTCTAAATCTTTAATATACCCAAAACCCTCTTGTCCAATACTACAGTTGGCATTGATGACACAGTTATTTGAGATAATGGTATCATTAAAAATTGTCACATTTGGATAGATGGTAACATTGTCGCCAATCACACTATTTGCACCTATCACAACATTCTCATTAATAATACAATTATTCCCTATTTTTGCACTTTCATCTATCTGTGCAGAGGGGTGAATATAGGTTTTGGTTGAGAAGTCCATAAAGAAGTTGTTAATAATAAGTACAATAGCCAATTTGGGGTTATGGGTAAAGATTACTGAACGGTCTTGCAAATTATTAGAAAACTCTTTTGGGACAATTAATATATTTGAATTTAAATCTTTTAAATCTACAAAGGTATTTGAGACCCAACTAATGGAACTGCTATTTGAATCGTTCAATGAAGCGATATTTGTTGAGATATTCTCTATACCATTATCTGAATGATAAAGTTTTTTTTGTTTTAGAAAATCTATAATTTGAGAGCTACTCACCTGCACATTGCTCTTTAACGTACTTCTATACACCATTATCTATTTCCAATTTTTTCTTGAGTAACGTCACAAAAACCCCTTATTTCTTACTAATAAAAACCTAACTCTCTAATTTTTATTATAACATATTTTTCTATTTATAATTACAAATAGTTTTTATTTGTTAAAATTTAACTTCTTAATTTACGGATAGCCTTTATATAGGCTCTCTTCTCAAATGATTCAATAGATACCATTGTCGATTTAGGCTTAACATCTTTTCTAACCAATCCCGTCATACCAATAACAGACTCCGAACCAATAGTAATATTTCCCCCAATAATAGCACCAGGACCAATATAGACATTGTCCTCAACCTCTGCTCCTCCTGCAATACCTGCTTTTCCAGGAAGTAAACACCCTTTACCAAGTTGAACATTATGTGTAATCACACAATCATTACCCAGTTTTGTATCTTTTCCAATGATTGTATCGCTCAAAGCTCCTCTGTCAATAGCACAATTCGCTCCAATCTCTACATCATCTTCAATAATAACCCTACCTAGATGAGGAAACTGTATATAGCTACCATCCAATTTTGAAATATGACCAAACCCCTCATGCCCCATTCTAGTCCCTGAATGAATAATAACATTATTACCAATAACAGTATTAGGATAGATAGTGACATTAGGGTAGATAGTAACATTGTCTCCAAGAGTACAATCCTCACCAATAACCACATACTCACCAACAATACACCCTTTACCAAGCTTAACACTCTTATCTATAGTTGCTAAAGGGGAGATA
>JALVEV010000225.1 GCA_027030605.1 Campylobacteraceae bacterium
TGGATGATTCGTTTTATTATAGCGTCATTTTTTAAAAAGTTCTGCCCAAACCGTTTGTTGGCAAACTCTGATAGATTTTCAATTTTGTTCATTTTACACAATTCTTACTTATAGGATTCTTTTACATAACTATTTGCTACATAAACATTGGCTATAATTCTATCATAATTAATGTGGTGAATAAGGAAAATAATGGAATATTTTGCAAAACGCATAATACCTTGTCTCGATGTAGATAATGGACGCGTAGTAAAAGGTGTAAACTTTGTAGGGTTAAGAGATGCAGGTGACCCTGTGGAAGTAGCAAAGCGTTACAACATTGAAGGTGCAGATGAGATTACCTTTTTAGATATTGGAGCAACCCATGAAGGAAGAGCAACTATTGTAGATGTCGTTAAAGAGGTAGCAAAAGAGGTTTTTATTCCTTTAACCGTTGGTGGAGGTATTAGAGAGCTTAATGACATCTATAAACTTCTAAATGTAGGGTGTGATAAAGTTAGTATTAACTCAGCAGCGATTAGACGACCTGATTTTATTAATGAGGGTGCAAAGCGTTTTGGTTCTCAATGTATAGTGGTGGCTATTGATGCAAAAAAAGTTTCTGAAGATAGATGGCATATCTTTACTCATGGTGGACGAAATGATACAGGGATAGATGCTCTTGAGTGGGCAAAAGAGTCTTATGAGAGAGGAGCAGGGGAACTGCTAATAACCTCTATGGATGCAGATGGAACAAAAGCTGGATTTGACAATGAGTTAAACTCACGCATTGCAGAGCTAGTTAACATTCCAATTATCGCTTCAGGTGGAGCGGGGACAATGGAGCATATGAAAGAGGCATTTACAAAAGGTAATGCAGATGCTGCTTTAGCTGCTTCTATTTTTCACTTTAGAGAGATTGATATTATGGATTTGAAACATTATCTTCGTGACAATAACATTCCAGTGAGAATATAATATGTTTATATGTGCAGGAGAGAGTGAAACTTTTGATTTTGCTAAACCAATGGGAATAGGGTTGATTGACATGAGTGTTAACTTAACTAAATTATGTATGAGTAAAACACCTCCTGCTTTTATCTTCTTTGTAGGAACAGCAGGAAGCTATGGAAAACATAAAATATTTGATATTGTAGAGTCAAAGACAGCGTCAAACATAGAGAATAGTTTTTTTAATGCAAAAGCTTATACTCCAATTGATAATGTTATTTCAACAGCAGAAGATGTTTCACGTGAAACAATTGTTAATTCATCTAACTATATTACAACAGATGTAAACTTGAGTAAATACTATTTGTCAAACAATATCAGTATTGAAAATATGGAGTTTTTTGCAGTACTTAAAGTGGCTAAACATTTTAACATACCAGCAGGTGGTGCATTTATTGTAACCAACTATTGTAATACCAATGCACATAAAGATTTTATGACTAACCATAAAGAGGCTATGGCACGATTGACAGCTTATATTAAAGAACCTATAAATAAAAAATAAAAGAGATATTATGATAACAGAAAAAAAACCATCTATTCAAGACTATACAAGAGAAGAGTTATCACAACTCATTAAGCCCTCCTTTCGAGCAAAACAGATTTACTCTTGGCTTTACCATAAATATGTAACAAGCTTTGATGAGATGAAAAATCTACCACAAGCACTAAAGGAGGAGCTTAAAGAGAAGTATAGAATAGAACCTCTAAAGATGATACGAAAAGAGAAGAGTAGAGATGGAAGTACCAAGTATCTTTTTGAACTAGAAGATGGTAATACCGTTGAGACAGTTTTACTTTTGATGAAGAAAAAACAGTTTAATGAAGATGGCTCTGTCAAGCATCAAGAGAAGTATACAGTTTGTATATCTTGTCAAGTAGGTTGCAAAGTAGGTTGTTCTTTTTGTCTAACAGCAAAAAGTGGGTTTATAGCAAACTTGACAGCAGGTGAGATAGTTGAACAGGTACGTTATATAAAAAGAGACAACAATATTGACGCAAATAGAAGACTAAATATTGTTTACATGGGTATGGGTGAACCACTAGATAACCTAAGTGCAGTGAGTCAATCATCACGTGTTTTTGCAGAGCCAGATGGCATGG
>JALVEV010000226.1 GCA_027030605.1 Campylobacteraceae bacterium
AAGGCAAGTCTAAACAACGAATATAAAGAGAACAACCGAACTAAACGTCATAAAATTATGCCCATGTACTACCTTACCGATGAAGAGGTTAAGGCTATCTATACCTATCTTCAAGAGAGTAATAAAAAATAGCACTTGTCAGTGCTATTAATAACTATTAGAATGGAAATAGTGAACCTAAAAAGATGTCATCTACTCTACCTGAACCTCTAATAGAAAATTTATTTACAGAAATAATTGAATTATTAAATTCAAAAGCATTCAAGTCTGCTTCTAAGTCTCTTGTAAAGGTATGCCATGTTCCATCTATACTATCTTCACCTAAACCATAATAAATTTTTCCTCCACGTATTTTACCTCTCTTATCTGTGCTTTCATTATCATAAACTAAATATCGATATCCTTGTTCTGTAAGAATTAAAACATATATTTTAAAGTCTTCATCATATTTCATAGACCATTGAAGTTTTTTCTCTACCTTGTTACCTAGATTGTAACAAAACAATGTTGCCATTCCATTACCTATTAATTGGGTAACTATGCTTCCTCTTTCTAGATCAAATATATTCTCAATAGTTGAACCATTTGTATCTCCACCACATATTGTCCAATTTAAAATATTATCATCTAAACTTAGAATATTGTACATATACCCAGAACCTCTAATAGTAAATCCATTAACAGAACTAAAAGAATTGTTTGGTTCATAAGCCTTCAAATCTGCTTCTAAATCTCTTGTAAAAGTATGCCATGTTCCATCTATACTATCTTCACCTAAACCATAATAAATTTTTCCTCCACGTATTTTACCTTGAGTATCTACACTTTGATTATTATATATTAAATATCGATTTCCATTTTCTGTCCTAATAGGAATTAATATTCTAAATGGTTCATTATATTTCATGGTCCATTGAAGTATTTTCTCTCTTCTATTGCCTAAATTATAGCAAAACAATGTTGCTACTCCATTACCTGTTAATTGGGTAACTATATCTCCTATTTCTAGATCAAATATATTCTCAATAGTTGAACCATTTGTATCTCCACCACATATTCTCCAATTTGAAACATTACCATCTAAACTCATAATATCATCAATATAGCCCGAACCCTTAATAAAAAATCCATTAACAGCAACAAAAGGGTCACTAGGCATAAAAGCGTTCCAATCTGCCTCTAAATCCCTTTTAAAGGTATGCCATGCTCCACCTGTACTATCTGTACCTAGACCATAACGGACTTTTCCCCCACGAATTTTACCTTTTTTAGATTCGCTTTGATTAGTATAGACTAAAAATCTATTTCCATGTTCTGTTGTAATTGGAATATATATTCTAAATGGTTCTTCATATTTCATTGACCATTTAAGTATTTTTTCTGTTTTGTTATGCCAAGCACCAACATAAGAGGCTCTTCCTACTCTATTACCTAAACGGTAACCTGTCTCTTTCCCATTCCCTGTTAATTTAATAACTCGGCTTCCTCGTTGCATATCTTCTACATTTTCAATGCTTGAGTTGGTCGTGTTCCCATAGCTTATCCAACCTGTTGTTGCATTGTCTTCGGCATCTTCATAGATTGTTGCAAATGTTGGTATTGTCAATGCTACTATACCTATTAGCAACAAAATAGCTTTTAGCTTTTTGTTAAATGTTTCCATTCGCTTTCCTTTTTCTTTATTCAACCATACCCCCTAATAGGTTGTATCGAATGATGCTACTCTATAAATTAATCATGACTTAAATTTATTAAAACAATAAAGAATATTTTAATTTATTCTCTGTTATTCATTTTTTTAAAACATAAAACAATAATAATTAATAGGAAATTTAGGTTCTTCTTTAATGGTCACTCTTATAAAGAAACTCTATACTTGATGTATTTGGTGGCATTATAATAATGTCGGTCTCAAGATGTTTACTATGTTCTACTCGAACTTTTACCCCATCTAACCCCTCTCGGTTAAGATAAATTAGAGATATATTTTTAGAGATTTTACTTCCAACCTCTAGTGAGAGTTGGTCATTTTCATCTGTGCCTACAACAAAATGGTCAATGTTGATTCCTAAACTCTTCATAAGCTCTTTCGCAATGGTTCCACCAAGAAGTGTATAGGCTTCTGCACCCTTTCCCTTTCCACCTATTCCTGTCTCATCAAAAAGAATAAGAGAGAGAATCTCCTGTTGCGTTAAATAGGGGTCTGAGTTAAAGTTAACAATAGGTTCATCTGCTGTTCCAGAGATAAAGATATGAATAGTATATTGCTCTTTGACATAATTTGCTTTTATATCAAGTAGTGGTTTTCTTGCATCTCCAGCAAAGTAGAGATAACTCTCATCTAAAGTAAAGTGTTTATCTTCTAAATCATAATATCCATCTTTAATGGTGGACATCCCTGTAACAAGCATATGCTGTTTATAGTTTTTAACAATACTAATATCGTTTACAAAACTAACCTCTACCCCCTCCCCTCTATAGAGTAGTGGCTTAGAGCTATTTATTTTAAGATAGAGTTTTAGATTTTGAAAAGGGGCTTCTCTATTTTTTAGCATCTCTTGAACAATCACAATGTCAGAATCTTCAATAATCCCTGCCGTTGGTAACTCATAGTTAATACTATTTCCTAAAATATCAACATTCCCAGAGACATCAAACTTATTATTTAAAATTTTTGCTTTAAGATTTACATTGAATAGAAGGTCAAGGTTTTTATTGATAAAATGGTACGGATTTACCTCTATATTCAACTCTCCTCTTGCCTTTTCTAGAGCATAATCTCCCTTGATTAAAATAGTATCATTTATCCAAAGTTTTTTAATTTTTAGATTTCCATTATTAAAGGATAAGTAAGAGGGTCTCTTAGAGAAAAACCGATAAAGATACTCATTTTTATCAATATGAAAATGATAATTTTTTAAAACAATATTTAAAGCACTATCTATAGTGAAATTCGTCTCTATATCATAAATATTAAAAACAGAGAGATTCACACCTTTGTCTGAAAGGTATTTAATATTTTTACTCTTAAGATGGCATAAAAACTCTTTTTTACTATTTTGTGTTACGTCAATATCTACTCCACCCTGAATTGTAGGAACTTCAAATGAGTAGTATTGTGCTATAGATTTAAAACTCTTTTGCAGGTTACGAATATGTGTCTCTATGTGTATATTACCTGTTGGAGAGCTAGAGAGATAAATAGGCAGTTCATCTAAAAAAACTTCTGCTTTTAAGAGTTGAGACCTTTTAATGTCATACTCTACTTCTGCATTGAAATTCTCTCTATTGTCTACCTTTACCTCTAAATGATTGTTAACTAGTATAGCTTTTCCGAATAGATTACTTAACCGTGAAAATTTAATGTTTCTATCTACATCTCTAAACTTAGAATCACTAGGTAGATGTAGTTTAAAATCAACTATATAAGGAGTTTTCAATCCTGTTTTAGCACTTATATCTAATAATGAAGAACCAATATCTACACTAATCTTTGATTTTTCTATCTTCTTAAATGGGAAAAAAGCCGTAGCATTAAGGTCTAAGAGTTGATTTTTATAGCTTTTGTCAATAGAGGGAAAGAGTTTACCAAGACGAATATTTCGCTTTTTACTAGCTAAGTTAACCTTAAGAGACTGATACCCTTTTAACTCTAAATCTCCTCTAAGTAGTTCTGAGTTTACCCCGACTTTAAGCCCCTTTAAATCGCCTTTAAACTTCCCCTCTATCTTTGGTAGAAGATAACTCTTTACAATATCAGGAACTTTTAGTAACCCCTCTAATTGAACATCTCCCTCATATGTTGTCTCTCTTTTTTTAAAATTAACTATGGTATTTACATTGAGGTTCATCTTTTTAGCATAACTATTTGAACCCTCAATATTACTTTTAACCTCTAAATTTTTTCCATAAATATAAGCAATTTCATGATGTGCTTTTTTAATATCTATATTAAAATTATCCCTCTTAAGAAGTTTTTTTAGACGATGGTCAACCTTTAGCCATACACCATGATGATTTAACTTTAAATGAGTAGGAAGTTTTTCTAATCCTTTAAAATTCAATGGAAGTTTATATTTTTTAAAAAGTCTCTTTTTAAGTCTAATATCTCCCTTAGCATAGATGGTTGACTTTTTTACAGACCCCTTGTAATCTATATTTAAAAAGTTTGTCTCTCCTCTTACGCTTAGTTTCTTAATACTATATTCATAATTTCTATAAGGGTCTATGACTCCATTTTTAAACCTCAAAAAAAGGCTATAGAGTTTAAAATCTCCATACCTTACAGACTTTAAAGTTGCTAAACCACTCCTAATTCTAATCTCTTTAAACGGAATAAAAACTCTGTTAGAATCCCTCTTAACAACTGTTTTTCTACTACTTTTACTCTTTTTAGTTACTCTTTTTATAAACTTAGGAATCGCAACCGTTGAAATCTCTTTTATTGAGAGATTATCTAAAAGTAGTCGATTCTCTTTAATTTTACCCTTTAACTTGACATTAGCAAGGTCAGACTTAAATGCAAGAGTTATCCCTTCACTATCTATGGTTAAATCTTTCGAGATATCTACCTCATCTATCTCTGAGACAAAATCGGAAAATTTTACTCCTTCATACACATACGGATTAATATCTACATGTATATTTCTCAAAGAGAACATATAATCTAAGGAGAATTTATTGCTACGACTTTTATCTGAACCTAACTCTCCTGCCATTTTAACAATAGAATCAAGCTCTAACCCCTCTACCTCTACTTTTGTAAATGAGACTTTATGATTTAAAAGCGTAATGGGATTCCAGTGAAGTGTTGCTTTATGAAAAAGGGAGTGGTTATTATAGGCAAGTTCTCGTATACTTAACCCCTCAAAAAGATTTCCATCAATTGATTTATAAGTAAAGTCAGTAGAAGAGAGAGCTTGTCTAGCAAGAAAAGTAACCGTTCTAGAGTCTGTTACGATAAAAAGTAGAAGTGTTACTAAAAGCAGAAGTATCTCTAAAAGTACTATAAGCCAATAAAATATCCGTATCAAAATGATTGACCTACTTGAAAGTGTATAGCTCGTTGACTTTTATCATGTAAGTTCATCCCCAAATCAATCTTAAAGGGTCCAAGAGGGGTCTCATACCTAAACCCAAACCCAACAGAGGTAATAACCCTATTGGAGAACTCCCAAATACCTTGATTGTCAGAAATCATTGTATTATCGGTAAAAAGTGCACCTCTAAAACTTTTATAGAGAGGGAAATTCGCTTCTAAACTTAGATTAGCAAAGGTAAAACCACCAAACTCACTATATTCAGTTTGAGACTCTGTAATTCCTAATCTATCATACCCATAACCTCTATTGGTAAAAGCTCCCCCTGCAAAAAACTTTTTCGACTCAGGTATCCTATTTTTATAGAGAGAAATAGCACCAATTCGACCAACAGCTGAAAGGGTAGTATCCCAACGAGGAGTATAGATTAGACGTGCCTCATCTTTATACTTTAAATAGGAGGTGCTATCGGAGCTATATTGAATTCCATACTCCATATCATGAGCAAAGTAGAAACCATTTTTAGGATTTATTTTAGAGTCTCTTTTGTCATAAATTAGTCTCATAAAAGGATAGACAAGAAAAAAGTGGTCATTAAGAACTTTATTTGCATTAAAAATCTCTCTCTGTTCAATTCCCAACCCTACACTGTTATACCACTGGGAACCTGCATGGATAAGATAGAGCTTTTCAAAAAGAACACGTTCATCAAAGTTGTGAATATCTCTCTCTTCTGAGTAACCAACTGAATTTAAAAAGTCTAAATGATAGCTCTTGAAAGTATAAACAAAAGGTACAAAAAATCTATTTTCAACTCTCTTTTGGTCTTTAGAAAGAAGTGTATCAAAAACCAATTTTTTACCATTTCCATGATAGTTACGATACTCCCAATAGAATCTACCCTGAAACTTTAAATCGGTTGCATACCCTAATCCCATTCGAGTATGAATCTTCTTAGAAACCTCTCTGTAAGTAATATCAACTGGCTTTTTATTGTAAAGTTTTTTACTGTAGTCTAAATTTAATTGGTCAAAAGCCTCTAACCGATAGAGTGATTCATAACTCTCTTTTATCTTCTCAATATTAAAAACATCACCCTCTTCAAAACGTAAACGAGAGAGAATAATATCGTTATCCATAGTTTTAGATTTGGTTTTAATAGTCACCTTTCCAAAATGACACAGTTTTTTCTTCTTTAAATTTATTTTTATATAGGCTTCATATCTTTCTATATCTAAATAGGCTCTAGTTAAAAGCTCTGGACTACAGTAACCCTCTGTAAGGAGTCGCTTATGAATATTTTTTTTAGTCTCTGTAAAATCTTTAGCCCGAAAACGTTCTCCTATACTTAAAGTGATATCTTCACTTAAATCTAAATCACTATTGAGAATAATATCCTCAATAATAATAGGACGATTCTCTTCTATTGTAACAATAATGCCTCGTTTCTCTTTACGACTACTAATATTGGCATCATAAAAACCCTCATTTTTATAAAAAAGAGTAAAAGTCACATTAAGTTTATCATACATTTTAGCAGGAATCTTTGCAACTTTATCTTTCCAAAAGGCATAAAAAGGGGGCTTTTTTGCACCAATAACCTCCTCTAAATCAGAAGTAGAGACAATCTTATTTCCTTCAAAAAAGATAGGAACCAATGTTACTTTATTATTTTTAGCACTTAATGATAGACTTAACAATAACAATATTAAAATATATCTCATTAAAGTTCTTTCTTTAAAATCAGCTATTGTCGTATCTGCCCATTCCCATAGATTTTAAACTTATATGTTGTTAGCTCATTTATACCCATTGGGCCTCTTGCATGAAGTTTATTAGTTGAGATTCCCACTTCTGCCCCAAAACCAAATACTCCACCATCGGTAAAACGTGTACTTGCATTGACATAAACACAAGCAGCATCAATAGCATTCATAAACTTCTCTGCTGCTGAGTAGTTTTCAGTAATAATTGCTTCAGAGTGACCCGAACCAAATTTTCTAATATGTGCCATTGCCTCCTCTATACCTGAAACCACTTTAATGTTTAAAGTATTGGCTAAATACTCCGTATTGTAATCAACCTCAGTAGCAGGTTCTACAAAAATGAACTCTCGTGTTGCATTACACCCTTTAAGTTTAGTTCCTGAATCTACAAAAGCTTTATAGAGTCCAGGAAGCAGAACTTTTGCTATCTCTTTGTCAAGAAGCAATGTCTCCATAGCATTACAAACCCCAGGGCGTTGACACTTAGCATTAACAGCAATACTTAAAGCTTTAATATGACTTGCATCTCGGTGAATATAGGTATGACATAACCCTTTGTCATGCTTTACCACAGGTACAGAGGCATTTTTAGAGATAAACCTAATAAGTGCCTCCCCACCACGAGGAACAATTAAGTCAACATACTCATCCTCTTTAATAAGCTTAGCTACACCCTCACGAGTTGCATCAGGAAGCAAAGATATAATCTCTTGTGGCAACTCATTTTTAACTAAAACCTCTTGAAGTACTTTAGCAATAGCACTGTTTGAGTGTTCAGCCTCTTTACCCCCTTTTAATATAGCAACATTTCCACTTTTAAAACATAAACCAGCTACATCAGAGGTAACATTTGGTCGCGACTCATATATAACCCCTACCACACCAATAGGCACAGAGACCTTCTCAATACGTAAATTGTCATCATTTACCCACCCCTCTAAAACTCTTCCAACAGGCTCTTTTAGTACAGCTATTTCACGTAGAGAGTTTGCCATGGCTTCTACTCTACCCTCATCTAACAAAAGTCTATCAAGAAGAGCAGAGTCTAAATTAGCTCTCTTACCTGCTTCCATATCCTTCTCATTAGCTGTTACAATCTCTTTACTATTTTGTAACAGTGCATCTGCCATCTCATTTAAGATTCTATTTTTTGTTTTTCCATCTAAAGTTGCAATTGTTTGTGTTGAAGCTTTCGATCGTACCAAAAATTCTTTCATACTAATTTTCCTTTTTTCTTACTTAAGCTATTATATCTTTTTTGCTCTTTTATATCTATAAACATAGAGCATTGTTCCAAGTACAATTAGTAGCAGTGTTCCCAAAACTATTTCATGTAGATACTCTTTAATCAGTGCTTCATTCCCACCAATAAAATACCCTAAAAGTGCTAAAACAATAACCCATATTCCAGCCCCAAGAGTAGTGTGAAGCATAAACTTTTTAAGATTCATAGCAGAGAGTCCAGCAGGAAGTGAGACAAACTGACGCACCC
>JALVEV010000227.1 GCA_027030605.1 Campylobacteraceae bacterium
AAAAGTAAGTATAAAGGATTGACCATGCAGACAATAGGTATAAAGGATTTACAAGTAAACCCTGCTATATTAACAAAAGCATTAGAAGCACAAGAGTACACTCTGATTACAAAAAGAAGTAAACCTGTGGGGATTGCTCTTGCTTTTGATGATAAAATAGTGACACAAGGGCTAAAAACAGCTTTAATGATAGATGCTTATAAAAAATCTCTACTAAGTTTAGGTCAGTTATCTAAAGCCCTAAATATCTCTAAAAAAGAGACAATGAAAATGCTTTCGCTTATGGGTATTGATGTGATAGATTATGATTTTAAAGATGAACTAAAAGATTTGGATAGCTTTTTATGATTATCTCTGATAGTACGGCACTTATCGTTTTGTTTGATTTAGATAGGGTTGAACTTTTGGAAAATCTTTTTGAGGTAGTCTATATTACACCCATTGTATTAGAAGAGATAAGTTTTAAATATCCTGTAGTTTTACCACCTTTTATGAAAGTTGAAAGGTTAAAAGATAATGAGCTTTTTAATTCTCTAAAAATACATCTTGACCTTGGAGAGTCAGAAGCTATTGCTTTAGCAAAAGAGAAAAATCTATCTCTTATAATAGATGAAAAAAAAGGCAGAAAGATAGCAAAAACAATGGGATTAAAAGTTATTGGTCTTTTGGGTGTAGTCTATCTAAATGTGAAAAAAGGGTTTTTGACAAAGAGAGAGGCTAGTGAATTTATGGAGAGTGCCATAGATAATGGCTATAGAATCTCTAAAAAGATGGTTGATGATGTTTTGGAAGAGTTATAAAGAAAGCTAAGGGGTCATGCCTGAATAGATAACTAAGCTTAATTTATGTTTTATTGAAAATGTTGATTTTTCTCGTGACGATATTAAATATCGTCATGAAACCAAATTAAACCCAATTATTTAACCTTAACCCCTCAACTCTCTCAAATTCTCTAGTATTATTAGTTACAAGCACCAAATCTAAAGCAAGAGCATGACCTGCTATCTGCATATCCATATTGCCTATGACTTGACCTTTTTTTTCTAAGTTTGCTCTAATCTTTCCATATTCAATAGAAGCGATATAATCATAATCTACTATCTCAAATGGTATTAAAAAACTCTCTATGGCTTTTAGGTTTTTCTCTGTATGTTTACTCTTGTATGCACCATATATTAACTCTGAAACAGTTATAGTAGAGATGCAAAGTTCACCAATCTCAAACTCTCTAAATCGTTCTTTGACACTTCTAGGTTTATTTTTGATTATGTAGATACAAATATTGGTATCGAGCATTATTCTTCTCAAAATAAATCCTCTCGCTCTTGTGTAGGTTGTACTCTGGTTTGCATAAAATCATCAGAAAAATTATCAAGATTATCAAACATGGTATCCCATACACTCTTATCTTCCTTTGGAATAAGTACAACCATACCATTCATTTTTTTAATGAAAACCTCTTTTAGATTTTCAAACCTAAACTCTTTTGGTAGTCGAACAGCTTGACTCTGACCATTTTGAAACAGTTTTGCAGTTGCTATCATAATATGCTCCTTAATTAAATATATATTTTTTAGTATATACTAATTTTGAAATTATGTCAAGTTTTCCTCATTAAGCTAAAATGATAACTCAAATCCACATTCTTTAAAATCTTAATGTATAAGGTTCTGATTTAAGTTAAGAGAGGTTCACTTACTTTGATGTGTTAACTTTCTATATTTAGTAAATTTCAGAGGATATTTTGTAACAAAATAATTTTATGTTATAATCAACTCAATAAATCGTAGAAGGACTACAAATGGGTGCAATAGAATACTATAGTTACAGTGATTATATTCAATGGGAAGGCAAGTGGGAGTTGATATATGGTTACCCATTGATGATGGCTCCTAGTCCTATGATTATACATCAAATGTTAGCATCTTTAGTCTTAGTTGAACTCTCTAACAGTTTGGAATGTGATGAGTGTATTGCTATTTGTGAACAAGACTGGAAAATAAGTGATGAAACGGTTGTAAAGCCTGATGTTGTGATGATTTGCAATGAACTAAATGGTTCGTACATTACTAA
>JALVEV010000228.1 GCA_027030605.1 Campylobacteraceae bacterium
GCCTTTGGATATAGTGCTAATGCCATGCCTACACTTCCTCTTGAAGACCAACAGTTTAAAGATGTGGCTGAGTATATCTCTTCCTTGCAACCATTTAAAAAATGGATGATAAAGAAGAAAACAGATATTGTTGAAAATAATGAAAACAATAAGAGCATAGAGGAGGAAATACAGTCACCCTTAAACAAAAAAGGAAGATAATTCTATTTCACAAAAAATAATAGGAATATCATTATGAGAAAAACTAAAATTGTTATAACTGTAGGTCCAGCAACCTCATCTTTAGAGATGATTAAAAAACTTATTCAAAAAGGGGTTAATGTCTTTCGACTTAACTTCTCTCATGGCGACTATGAGACACATAGAACAACCATTCAGACTATTAGAAAAGCCTCTAAAGCATTAAATAAAGAGGTTGCTATTTTACAAGACATCTCTGGTCCAAAAGTACGTATTGGAAAGATTGATGGGGTATTAAAACTTAAAAAATCAGAGCATATAAAACTAACTAAAGAGGAAGATGAACATGATGAACGCTCTTTGGCTCTCTCTTACCCTGCTATTATTGACATGGTAAATGTAGGAGAAGAGGTCTTTTTTGCAGATGGGACAATACGTACAAAAGTTATTGAGAAGCAGAGTGACCACTTAATACTTGAACTCTTAAATGATGGAGAGTTGACTTCAAGAAAAGGGGTTAATTTTCCTAAAACAAAACTAAAAATCTCTGCCATTACAGCTAAAGATGAAGCAGATATAATCTTTGGAGCAAAAAATGAGATTGACATTGTTGCCTTATCTTTTGTTCAAAGCAAAGATGATATTTTAAAAGCAAAAAAGATTATGAAAGAGCATAACTTTGACCCTTTTATTGTCTCTAAGATTGAGACAGGAGAGGCTATTAATAACTTAGAGAGTATCTTAGAGATTTCCGATGGGGTTATGGTAGCAAGAGGTGATTTAGGTGCAGAGTTTGGAGTTACTAAGCTACCACGTATTCAAAAACATATTATTCAAGTTGCTAATAGGCTCAACAAACCCTCTATTACTGCGACACAGATGTTAACAAGTATGAAAGAGAATCCATTTCCAACACGTGCCGAGGTGAGTGATATTGCTAATGCTGTCTATGATGGAACTGATGCTGTTATGCTTAGCGATGAGACAACTATTGGGGCGTTTCCTATTGAAGCTGTAGAGGTACTACACGACACCATTAAAGATGTAGAGTATGAGTACCCTTACTTTAAAGATTTTTCAAGCTCTAACTATGCTGATGCTGTAGCCAAATCGGCTGTAGAGTTGGCAAAAAATCTTGACAAAGAGGCACTTGTTAGCTTTACCATGTCTGGAATGTCAGCACAACTTCTCTCTCAATACCGTCCAAAACAGAACATCTACGCAGTGACCCACTCACTGCAAACATTTAGACGTTTAAGTTTAGTTTGGGGGGTTAGACCTCTATTTATTATGCCAAAAATCCAAAACCCAACCAAGCTTATTTATGACTTTGTGACCAAACTTTTAGAGGAAAATCGAGTTACTATGGATACTCGTTTTATTATAACCATGGGTTCAGCCACAGGTCAAAAGGGTTCGACCAACTTTATTCGACTTCTTAACCGTGAAGGAATGGAAGCTGTTTTGGCTTCAGAGTTTTAAAATAGTTTAATTTGACTGGTAACGAAGCTCTCCAGCTTTGTTACCCAATATTAAAATAGCGTTATTTTGCTCTATTTTTTAGCACTTCTTCTTATAGTACCAAACAACTAAAAGTCCAACTCCAACCAAAGCCAATATAAATACAATAGACCCCACAATAACCTCTGTGGGGATAGGTTTACTTAAATCATACATTACTAAGCCTCTGCTACAATAGAGTCAACAACTTCGGCACAACGCTCACAAGCAGACTCTTCATCTTTTGATACAAATCTCCAACATCTAGGACATTTTGAAGCCTCTGCTTTTTGAATTATAAAGCTTTTACCATCTACCTCAAACTCCTCGAACTTCTCTGTCGTAGGAGCTGTTCTAAGAGCAGATACTACAAACCAATCCTCTAAA
>JALVEV010000229.1 GCA_027030605.1 Campylobacteraceae bacterium
TGGGAATGCATATTTAAATTTAATTTACAAAAAAATCCTTTATTAAAAAAATAGCTCTTCTATGCATTCCCAACGAGGACGTTGGGAACGAGTTTTCAGTATGAATCTTGATAGTGAAATATGATGTAATTAAGAGAAAAAAGGAGGAGCCTGACTAAAAAAGCCTTTGTCTACAACAGTAGTTTGTAACTGTTTAGGAGTAAGTAGAATCTGCTCAGGCAACAACTCCACAAAGTCCAATGTCTCAAATAAAGGAACATCACCACTATTGAGATTTTTAACAACAATACAGACTTTACAGTCATCATGAACTGTTAGTTGCTCTTTGTGAGTATGAGTTGCCGAGAGAAAAGAGGAGCTTAGATAAAACAGTAGTAAAAAGCGTACTAGTATCTGTTTCACTTTGGTCTCCTTTTTAAAAGATTAGATACAAGTATAGTACAAGATAAATTAATCTACTCTAGTTTAGCTCTTCAATGGCTGATTCAAAGTGTCGTGTATTAAAATCATATATCTCAACTTTTCCACTTCCTATATCAAACCACCACCCCTCTAAACTAATCTCATCTTTTACTAAACGAGATTGAATATAAGGATACTCCATCAAACGTTGTAGAGAACTAACAACATTATGCTTCTCTGTTAACTCAAAAAGGTTTTTCTGATGATTTGCATGTACCTCTAGCATCGCTGCACTCTTTGCAGGAACAATATATTGAAGCCAATTCTCTACATGAGGTAAAGAGGGGTCATCTTTTTTAGGCTGATGATACATATGAGCACATGCACCACAATTGCTATGTCCTAAAATAACAATTTTAGGAATATTTAACACATTTACAGCATACTCAATGGCAGCTTGGGTTGAACCTTTTGCAGGAAGATATGGTGGGACAACATTGCCTATATTTCTAGTAATAAATAACTCTCCTGGTTTTGCATTGAGTAGTAGAGCAGGATTAATTCTACTATCACTACAGGTAATCATCATGGTATGAGGTTTTTGTCTTTTAGATAAATCAGAGAACAGTTCTATATTTTCTTTAAAATAACGATTTAAAAATGCACTGTAACCCTCTTTTTGTAACTTTTCCATTTTTTATTTTTCCCTTATAAATAAATTAAAAATAAGATTATATAACTTTTAAAATTATATTTTACTAAAAAATGTTTTTTTATATTTCTTTGAAAGTTAATTAGCTAAATGTAACCGTGCTTTAAGTCCTACTGTTGTGCTATAGCCCACTTCAGCAAATTTGAGTCTCCCTGTTGAGGTATAGATTAGGGTAGTAGGATAACCTTTAATATGAAACTTTTTTGACAATACTCCATCTGCATCTGATATAACTTTATAACTTAATTGACGCTCTTTCATAAAAGAATTAATAGCTTCATTCTCTCCAGAGTTTACAGCAATAGTCACAACATTATACTCTTTAGAAAGAGCATCAATATTAGAAACCTCTAATTTACAAGTAGGACACCATGTTGCCCAAAAATGGACTACTAAAGGTTCTCCCTTATAGGTAGAAAAGTCAATACTATTACCATGTGTATCAACCAACTTATAGTCGTAAATATTCTCTTTAATATCAGGTTTACGAATATAATTTAGAACCATTGATATAAGAAGGAAGATAATCAGTGTAGAAATTATCTCTTTAAAAACTTTTTTTATGTTCCACTTTTTTTTACTCATAACCAACGCTCCAAAATAATTTTAGCTGCAATGGAGTCAATCTTTCCATCACGCTTATGTCTAAAGACTCCTTGAGTTAGCTCTTTTGCTTCAAAAGAGCTTCCTGCCTCATCTTGATACTCTACTCTAATATCTTCTAACTTTAAAAGTGAAACAAAGTGTCGAATACGTCGCTCCATCTCCTCTTGGCTAGAGCCACCTTTAGGTAGACCCACTACCAATAGCTCAATCTCCCACTCCTCTAAAAAAGCTCTAACATCTCGTGCTGCTTGGTTTCTATTTTTTCTTAAAATGGCATCTTGCGGGAGTACAATTTTTCCATCAAGGCAGATTGCCACACCAATACGTTTGAGTCCAACATCAAT
>JALVEV010000230.1 GCA_027030605.1 Campylobacteraceae bacterium
CGGTTCACGTGATTATGAAGGGTGCTATTGAGGAGATAACGCTCTCTTATGACCCACGATTGAAAGAGCTGGAGGGTGAGTATGAAGAGGATGGGGATGCGGAGTAACTCCGGTCTTACGTATGCCTTGAAGTATGCTGCGGGGGTTTTGAAGCAGGGCATAGGTATGTCCAAGAGGCAGGTTTACGGGGAACACGGGGGCCGCAGTCCGTATATACACTCCTATTCAACCTTTAACCGCTACATGGGGGTGGCAAAGGACTTCGTGAGGTGGGCAAAGGAGAGGGGGGTAAACAGGCTGGACAGGGTTACCTACGAACACGTGAGGGCCTTCCTTGAGGAGAAGGCTCAAAGGGGAGTTTCCGAGAAGACCTTGAAGGTCAATACTTGTGCCCTTGAGAAGTTTTTTGGTGCTGTCGGGAGGGAGGATATATCGGGCAAGCTGAGGGAGGATTATCAGGAGATATACTCTCGGGGCAGGCTTCCGGGGAGGGCGCTTCCTTTTTCTAACCCTCAGGGGGTGATAGAGAACTTGAAAGACCCCGCTCACAGGGCAGTTGCTGGGCTTCAATACCTTACGGGGGCAAGGGTCGGGGACGTGAAGAAGATGGAGGTTGATGAGGTGGGTAAGAGGGTTCTAATTCATGGTTCTAAGGGGGGAAGGGATCGGGAGATAGATTTTTCTGATAGACCCGATAGGTTTGAGAGGGTCAAGGAGCTTCACCGGGAGCTTCAGAGGCATATAGAGGAGAGGGGATGGAAGGAGATAAGGGAGTCTTACGATGAGGATCTTAAGCAGGCTGTTAAGAAGAGCGGGGAGGTTTACACGGGTTCCCATGCGTTCAGGGTTTCCTATGCGGTTGAGAGGTTTGAGGAGTTGAAGGCTAAGGGTTTAAGCGATGAGGAGGCGGATAGGGTCCTTACTCGGGAGCTTGGGCACAATAGGTTGGAGATGAGTCGGTATTACAGGAGATAAGGTAGCTTTTGGATTGTTGTTAGTATAATTTCGGTAATGTTAGTATTATACCAAAATCCTTGATACTCAAGAGCTTCCTTAGCTTTTGTAGTGCAGTCTTTAGGGGTGATATCGTAAAAGCTATAATGATTCTATCCAAGTGCTATCTATTTGATAGCATGGGGAGGGTACTATGAACAGGGTTAAAAAGCTCATCCGCTTGACTCCGGAAGTTGCAGATCAGCTCAGGGAAATAGCGAGCAAGCTTAATATTTCGGAGAATGAAGCGGTAGCACGGGCAATATCCCACTATTACCTAAGCCTCAAGGGGGAGGAGAACCAAACTGTAAGCGGGGCTATCGTCCCAATATCGGAATACCAGAGAGTAAGGGATAGGCTCGAGCAAGCGATGTATAAGGTGGGAGAGCTTCAGGGACAGCTTCAAGCTAAGGAGGAGCTAATAACTGAACTCAGAAACCGCATAAAGGACCTTCAGGCTAAGCCTTCCCGTAGGTGGTGGAAGTTTTGGAAATGAAAAGCTCTATTCCATTGTAGTAAAGGAAGAAGCTATAGTTCATGAAAAAGCTAAAGGGTTGAAAAATTATTTTATCAAGATAGCACGCAAGGTAGTGGAAATACTTTATGAGACAGAACACAAGGTCATTTATATTGGGAAAAACGCATTAGAGAGTAAGAATGGAATAGACTTAGGAAAGAAGATAAATCAAGAGTTTGTGTCAATACCTTTCAGGAAACTGATACAGCTAATCAAGTATAAAGCTCAAGAACTTGGAATGGAAGTGATAGAAGTAGATGAGGGCTACACCTCTAAAACTTCACCTTTTGCAAACATATTTGAGGTAAGGAAGAGGAAGGAAAAAGAGCTATGCAAGGGAGAGAGGAAAGGAAACGTATTTAAGGACAAGGTTTTAAGCAAAGTATTTCATGCGGATTTAGTAGGAGCATTGAACATATTGAGAGTAGGAGCGAAGCTCCTGAGACTTAGGTTTTATGAGAACTTGAAGGTATTGTTCATCAAGCTATGCAATCCTAAAAGGTTTAAGCTGATGGAGTTTTTCTATGAAGTATCCACCGAGTCCCTGATAC
>JALVEV010000231.1 GCA_027030605.1 Campylobacteraceae bacterium
GCTTAAAGAGAGTGAGATAAGTGCGCTTATGCAAGCCTACATCTCAGAACAGAACCTCTACAATGAGGGGCTAGACTCCAAAGAGGTGGCCACACTGATGCATATACATTTTCCCAAAAGCCTGGAGGAGGTCTATGAAGAGGGGCGTTTTAAACCAGCGTTTGTGCAGGTACTTAAATTTGTAGAGGCCTACAACCACCTTAAAAAACTGCGAGGCAAAAGGGTGGACTTTCCTGCACTGCATGCACTAAGAGGAGACATTAGCCCATTTGTAAACAACCTGCCATTTACACTTACTTCGGAGCAGCAAAGTGTCATTGCTACTATTCAAAAAGATTTAGCACGCAAAGAGAAAGCAGCCAAGCGTATGGTGGTAGGTGATGTGGGTTCGGGCAAGACGATGGTGATTTTGGCTTCGGTGATGATGGCACTGCCACACAAGAGCATATTGATGGCTCCTACATCACTACTGGCCTTACAGCTCTATGAAGAGGCGTGCAAGTATCTATCTGGGGGTCAGGTGATTCATGATTCATTGCGTACGCAACAAATCACACCATCTGGGGGTCAGGTGATTCATGATTCATTGCATGCGCAACAAATCACACCATCTGGGGGTCAGGTGATTCATGATTCATTGCATACGCAACAAATCACAAATCACCAGACCCCTAGTGTCAAAATAGCATTGGTGATGCAGGGTAAAGATGAGGGAGATTACTTAGAGGCGGACTTCATTATAGGGACACATGCACTGCTCTATAAAGAGGATTTGCCTCAAGCCTCTTTGGTGATGGTAGATGAGCAGCACCGTTTTGGGACAAAACAGCGTGCCATGTTGGAGGCGTTGGTTTCATTATCGAGGGATAACGATTCATTTACTAAGACAGACACACCGATGGGGTCAGGTGATAACGATTCATCTGCTAAGGCAGACAAATCATTATCACCTGACCCCTCTACGCAACAAATCACACCATCTGGGGGTCAGGTGATTCATGATTCATTGCATGCGCAACAAATCACAAATCACCTGACCCCTAGAAAGCCTCATTTTTTGCAGTTTTCAGCTACGCCTATTCCTCGTACCCAAGCGATGATGGAGTCTGAGTTGTTAGATGTCTCTTTGATTACCAGTACACCCTTTGAGAGAGAGGTGCTTACGCAGACCATAGGCAAACCCGATTTTCCTAACTTGCTTGCACACATCAAAGAGGAGATAGCACAAGAGCATCAAGTGCTTATTGTCTATCCTTTGGTGGAGGAGAGTACGGAGGTTCCGTATCGCTCACTCGAAGAGAGTAGAGGGTTTTGGGAGAGTAAGTTTGACAATGTTTATGTGACACATGGCAAAGACAAACAAAAAGAAGAGGTGCTTTTGGAGTTTAGAGAAAAAGGAGATATCTTATTGGCTACAACTGTGGTAGAGGTGGGTATCTCTTTGCCGCGTCTTACACTGATTGTCATCGTGGGTGCAGAACGTTTAGGATTGGCTACCTTGCATCAACTTAGAGGAAGAGTAGGGCGTAATGGTCTTAAAAGCTGGTGCTATCTCTACAGTAACTTTAAAGCCTCCCCACGCCTTTTGCAGTTTTGTCAAACCACCAATGGCTTTGACATCGCAAAATTGGACTTGAAATTTAGAGACAGCGGTGACATCTTAGATGGCACCATACAGAGTGGTCAAAAGTTTAAGTGGTTGGATATGGGCGAAGATGAAGAGATTGTAGCATATGCTAAAACTAGAATTAAAATACCGTAGGGGCAGACCCATGTGTCTGCCCAAGAGATTAAGAGGGTATATCTATTATTAGAGGGTTCCCTATAGTTTTTTGGCTACACTTTTTAAAGCGTAGATGACCATAAAACTAGCAATAAAAAGCAGTGTGACTCCAAAGATTATATTAGACATCTTCAAGCTCCTTTTCTAATTTGTTTATTATACCCCAAATATTTCCACCATACATTAAAACCAAAAACAGAAGCACAAGACCTACTAACCCCAATATAATCATATAGGCAGAGATTTTATGGATTAAGACTTGATACGATAACT
>JALVEV010000232.1 GCA_027030605.1 Campylobacteraceae bacterium
AGGTGTTCCAGAGTATAGAATGCCTGTTAATAAGTACAATAAAGATATTGACTTAGTCTTAGATATGGAAGCAGTTACTATTACAAATAACTGTCGTGTAGATGCTGAAAAACTTAAAGAGATAGAAGCTGAGTATGATGCTGTTCTTCTTGGATTTGGTGCTAGACTCTCTAAGACAGTTCGTGCTAAAAATGAAAATCCAGATATGGGTGGTTATTGGGGTGCTATAGCAATGCTTGACAAGGTAAACTTGTGGAATAAGTATGGCATAGGCTCTCCAGCCTCTAATGAGTTAAAAGACAAAACAGTTGTCTGTGTTGGTGGTGGATTTACCTCTATGGACGTTGTTCGTTGTTCTATTCGTGAGGGGGCTAAAAAGGTTATTATGCTCTATCGTCGTGATGAGAAGACCATTATTAGAAATACTACTTATGAAGAGTATCATGAAGCTGTTGAAGAGGGTGTTGAGTTTATCTTCCACTCTTCAATTGAAGAGATTTTTGATGATGGTGAGAAGATTACCAAGTTAAAGGTTAATAAGTTTGAACTTGTTCCTGACCCTAATGGTGGACGACCTCAACTTGTAAAGATTGAGGGTGCTGATTTTGAGATAGAGTGTGACTACCTTATTCCTGCTGTTTCTCAATCGTTAGACTTACAGATTCTACCAGAAGAGTGGAATATTGAGATGACAAGTTGGAACTCCATTAAGACTAATGGTAGAGACTATATGACCTCTCGCCCTGGTATCTTTGCTGCAGGTGACTGCGAGTATGGTCCTATGACTATTGTTAACGCTGTTGGTCAAGCTAGACGAGCAGCTTCTGTAATTAGCCGTTATATCTATGATGGTAAGTGTACTCTAACAGATGATGAGATTATGGAAGACCACTTGGCACGTCTAAAGGTCTACAATAAAAATGAAAAGATTACAGGTTGGATGCCAGGTATTCCTAGACAAGTTAGTGAAAAACTAGGTGTCGATGAGCGTAAAGACAACAACAGAGAGGTAAACCTTGGGTTTACAGGTGAAGAGGCGATAAGTGAAGCAGAGCGTTGTATGCGATGCTACTACATATCGATGGTGGCTGTATGATGAGTAGTGTAGAACGAAGTAGTGAACCAAAAGTTATTAATGTAACGATTGATGGAAAGAGCTGTTCAGGTCATTTTGGTGAAACCATCTTAGAGGTGGCTAGACGAAATGATATCTATATTCCAACCATGTGTTATCTAACTAAAACTCTACCGATTGCATCATGTCGTATGTGTTCGGTTAAAGTTGAGGGTGTTGATGGCTTTATCTTGTCATGTCAAGAGAAGGCTGTTGATGGAGCTGTTATTCAGACTAATGATATTGAACTCTACCAAGAGCGTCAAAATATTATGAAGCTCTATAACGTTAACCACCCACTAGAGTGTGGTGTCTGTGACCAGAGTGGTGAGTGTGATTTACAGAACAAAACCATGGAGTTTGGGTTAGATGGTCAAACATTTACGACCCAAGAGCCACCTCGTCCTGTACAAAATTGGGGGTATGTCTCTTATGACCCTGCTTTGTGTATTATGTGTGAGAAGTGTGTACGTGTATCAACTGAGATTACAGGTGATGAAGCACTCAAAGTCAAATTTGGGGGTTACTCCTCAACCATTGAGAATGTAAAACAGGAGGCAAATTTTGCAACTCTTGGTGAAGCAGCAGCGGTTTGCCCTGTGGGGGCGTTGGTGGATACCAAGTTTAAGTACACCTCAAACGCTTGGGAGCTAACAAAGATTCCATCATCGTGTCCTCACTGTGGTGTGGCTCATGATGTGACTTATGAGGTTAAAAAAGGAAAAATCTTCCGTACCTCGAATCAAGCAGAGTTTAGCACCATGTGTTCAGCTTCACGTTATGGGTTTGATTTTGCTAATGAGAGTGTTACTAAAGATGAAGATGCCTTTAAGTTAGCAGTTGAGAAGTTTAAAACGGCTAAAAGCATTGTTTTTGCTAAAGAGATTTCTAATGAAGAGGCTTTTATGTTCCAAATGCTTAAAGAGAA
>JALVEV010000233.1 GCA_027030605.1 Campylobacteraceae bacterium
TATAAAGATACCAATAGAGAGCTATTTGCTCAAAAAGCTAAAGAGTTAAGAGAGTATCTCTCTCATGGTAGCTCTAAAAATGTAGCAAATATTTTGCAAAAGGATAAAACATCTTAGTTCATATCTGCTGTTCTGTCGATAGCCACTACTTTTTACAAAAGCTTCAAGCCGATTTTCCAAATGAGAAGCTAGTAGGTTTCTTCTATGACCCAAATATTCACCCATACTCTGAGTATCAGCTACGCCTACTCGATGTTAAACGCTCCTGTAAAATGTTAGGTATAGAACTTATAGAGGGAGAGTATGATACCCAGAGTTGGCTAGAGGCTGTACGAGGGTTGGAAAAAGAGCCTGAAAAGGGGGCTAGGTGTGCAGTATGTTTTGACAAACGATTTGAGGTAACAGCACAACAAGCTTCTGATATGGGTGAGAAGAGCTTTACCTCTACCCTACTCACTTCACCAAAGAAATCTATTAAACAGCTTAAACATGCTGGAGATAAACTAGCCCAAAAACATGGCATAGAGTTTGTAGCACCCGACTATCGTAAAGCTTCGGGAACTCAAGAGCAGAACATCTTAGCTAAACAAGATGCCCTCTACCGTCAAGACTACTGTGGTTGCCTCTTTGGACTTACCATGCAAAGAGAACAACAACAGAAACTTGCCGATGAACTCTTCTCTCCTATCTCAGGACAAATTCAACCAGAATCTATAGAGGCTAGAGTAGCACTCTACAAAGAGCGTTTGGAGTTAGAAGAGAGAGGTATTGAGTATAAAATTGTCAAAGAGCGTTTCTTAAACTGGAGACTTATACATGGACTCTTACGTATTAAAAAAGAGACTATTCCTGCACACTTTCTACCTATGTCTACTCTAAAGAGTGAATATACAAGAGGAAAAATAGATAACCAAATAGGCGATTTACACTATATGAATCGAGATGAGGTAAAATTTATTACTTTAGAGAGCTACAATAGACTATCAAAGAGTCACTACAGTAGTGTTAGTCAATTAATTTTCAATACTCCATATTTTGAAACAGAACTTAAAATTAGAAAGCAATTAATTACTAATCCTTACGATTTATCTTTAATTGTTATTGTCGATAAAATTCCTACTCAAAAAGTCGAAATTCTCTATAAAAGCCATATTTATGAAGATGTTAAAGAAGTTCTGTTAAAAATCACTTAACATTTTAACTCTTTTTAGATAAAATAATTAAAAATTTTCTCTAAAGGCTGAACTCAATGCTCTATGATGTTGTTGAAATTCAAAAAATCTTACCACATCGGTACCCCTTTTTACTTCTTGACCGTGTGACTAAACTTGAGAAAGGTGTCAGTATTGAAGGGTACAAAAATGTTTCGATTTCTGAACCTGTATTTCAAGGACACTTTCCTGACCATCCAATCTATCCTGGAGTTATGATTATAGAAGGTATGGCTCAAGCTGGTGGAGTGTTAGCTTTTAAAAGTTCTAGTGAAGAGGAGCAAGAGGCTGCTGCTGAAAAAGTTGTCTACTTTATGAGTATTGACAAAGCAAAATTTCGCTCTCCAGTAACACCAGGAGACCAATTGGTTTATAGAATTAATGTCATTAGACATAGAGGAGCTATTTGGCAACTTGATGCAAAAGCTTATGTCGATGAAAAACTAGTAGCAGAAGCTGAATTAAAAGCTATGATAGTCGATAAATAATTATTGATATTTATAATATAAAGGGAATTTGTGTCAAATATACATACAACAGCTATTATTGAAGAGGGTGCAACTATTGGAGAGAATGTCACTATTGGTCCATTTGCAACTATCTCCTCTCAAACTGTTATTGGAGACAATTGTATTGTCGATGCACATGCTGTTATTGAAGGCAAAACAACCATAGGTAAAAACAATCATATCTTCTCTCATGCTGTTGTAGGCTCGATTCCTCAAGACTTAAAATATAGTGGTGAAGAGGTTGAACTTATTATTGGTGATGACAATAAGATTCGTGAATTTACCCTAATTAACCCAGGCACAAAAGGTGGTGGTAGTGTTACACGAATTGGAAATAACAACCTACTAATGGGCTATGTACATTTAGGTCATGATGTTATAATGGGCAACAACTGTATCTTAGCCAATGGAGCAACTTTAGCAGGGCATGTTGAGCTAGGAGACAATGTTGTTATTGGAGGTCTTACACCTGTTCATCAATTTGTTCATATTGGTGACTTTGCAATGATTGCAGGTGCTTCTGCATTGAGTCAAGATATTCCTCCTTACTGTTTAGCAGAGGGGAATAGAGCTACATTGAGAGGTCTTAACCTTACAGGACTTCGACGACATATCCAAAGAGATGAGATTAATGAACTTAAAGTAGCTTATAGAGAACTATTTGAGAGTGGGCAACCCCTTCAAGAGTCAGCAGAGAAAATATTGAGTAAAACCTCTTCAAAGAGTGTAAAAAATTTAGTAGAGTTTATCATGAATTCAAAACGTGGTATTCCATTTATAAGGAAAATTAATGGCTAGAAAAGAGTGTAGTTTTTGTAATACTACAGAAAAAGAGAATAATCCATTTATTGCAGGTAATAATGCTTATATCTGCTCTAACTGTGTTACATCTGCATATAAAATCCTCTTTGGAGAAGAGGAGAGTAGCTCTGAGACTATTGAGCCGACAACTCTTCTTATTCCAAAAGAGATTCATCGAATATTAGATGACTATGTTATTGGTCAAGAGAGTGCAAAAAAGACACTCTCTGTTGCTGTCTATAACCACTATAAAAGAATCTTTAAAAATAGACAAGAGAACGATACTAGCATTGAAAAATCAAATATCTTACTAATTGGTCCAACAGGTTCAGGTAAAACCCTTTTAGCACAGACCATCGCAAAATTTTTAGATGTGCCTATTGCTATTTCAGATGCAACAAATCTAACTGAAGCTGGTTATGTTGGAGAGGATGTAGAGAATATCTTAACTAAACTTCTACAAGCTGCTAATGATGATGTAGCTAAAGCTGAACGTGGTATAATATTTATTGATGAGATGGATAAAATTGCACGTATGGGTGAAAATCGTTCAATTACACGTGATGTCTCAGGAGAAGGGGTTCAACAGGCTCTTCTTAAAATTATAGAGGGTTCAGTCGTAAACATTCCACCAAAAGGTGGACGTAAACATCCAAATCAAGACTTTTTACAGATAGACACCTCTAATATACTCTTTATCTGTGGTGGTGCTTTTGATGGTGTTGAAGAGATTATCCAAAGACGTTTAGGTGCAAATCAGCTCGGTTTTGGACAAGAGAAGAGAAGTAACAAAGAGAATGAAGATGTAATGCATCTTATAGAGTCGGATGACTTGGTTCAGTTTGGAATTATTCCAGAACTTATTGGACGGCTTCATGTTACAGCAACACTCGAACCAATTACATTGGAAGATATGGTACGAATTTTAGTTGAGCCTAAAAATTCAATTATTAAACAGTATCAAAAACTCTTTGAGATTGACAACGCTATCTTAACCTTTGAAGAGTCTGCCTTACGTGCAGTAGCACAAAAAGCGATTAAGCGAAAAACAGGTGCTAGAGGCTTACGTTCAATTATGGAAGAGTCTCTCTTAGATATAATGTATGAGTTACCAGAACTTGAAGGGTATGAAGTTATTGTTACAGAAGATGTCATAAACAACGGAGTTAAACCTCTATATATAAAAAATTCAAAAATAGCATAAGGAAATAGAATGTTTAAGAAACTTTTGGGAGTATTTTCAAACGATTTAGCAATAGATTTAGGAACGGCAAACACATTAGTATTGGTTAAAGGAAAAGGAATCAGTATTAACGAACCATCAGTAGTAGCTATTCAATATGATAAACGTGGTCGAGAGCATATCTTAGCAGTAGGTCAAGAGGCAAAAGATATGGTGGGTAAAACACCAGGCAATATTAAAGCTATTCGTCCAATGAGAGATGGAGTTATTGCAGACTTTAATGTTACAGAGATGATGATTCGATACTTTATTGAGAAAGTACACAACAGAAAAGGTCTATTCTCTCCAAGAATAATCATCTGTGTCCCTTTTGGTCTTACTCAAGTAGAGAGAAAAGCTGTTAAAGAGTCGGCTATGTCAGCAGGAGCTAGAGAGGTACATCTTATTGAAGAACCTATGGCTGCAGCAATTGGTTCAGGTATTCCTGTAAAAGATCCAAATGGAAACTTAGTAGTTGATATTGGTGGGGGTACAACTGAGATTGGTGTTATCTCTTTAGGTGGACTTGTACTCTCTAAGTCAATTCGTACAGCTGGTGACAAACTTGATAAATCTATTATAGACTATATGAAGAGAAACTTTAACCTTCTTATTGGTGACCGTATTGCCGAAGAGTTAAAGATTAGAGTTGGTACAGCAATTCAACTTGATGAAGAGCTAGTTATGACAGTTAAGGGGCGAGACCAAGTTGCTGGGCTTTTAAGTTCAATAGAGATTAACTCTGAACATATGAGAGAAGCTATGAAAGAGCCAATAAAAGAGATTGGTGAAGCACTCAAAACAGTACTTGAGCAGACACCTCCTGATTTGGCTGGAGATATTGTTGAAAATGGAATTGTTTTAACTGGTGGTGGAGCTTTAATCAGAGGCTTAGATAAATATCTCTCAAATATGATTAAACTTCCAGTATATGTTGCTGAAGACCCTCTACTTGCTGTTGCAAAAGGTACAGGAAAAGCATTAGAAGAAATTGATATATTACAACAATCAGTTTATGAAGACTAGCCGATTAATACTATTTGTACTCTTAATTATATTAGGTATCTTTCTCTTACGACAAGAGAAGTACTTTCAAGATAAGTTTGCACTTATCTCGCTACCTATAAAAGAGTACTATCTTCAATTTACAAATAATATTAAAGAGTTAAGAGATAAATATCTTCAACAAGCAGAATCTGTTGAAGCATTAAAAAAAGAGAATATCCTTCTACGTAAATACCTTTATCAACAGAGAATTACTATTGTTAAACTTCAACAACTTGCCCAATTTAATGAAAAAAAATTCAACAACTATAAAAATATTTTACGTGTTCAAACTATCTCTTACAAAAAACTAAATGACTTTTCACAAGTTTTTCTTACTAAGAGTAGTGAGTTGGGTGAAGATAAAATTTATGGTCTAATCCAAAAAAATGTTGCCGCTGGTATTGCTATAAAAGAGAATGATACCTTAAAAGGGATTCTTCTTTCCAATCCAATTTGTCAATTTTCAACCTTTATAGGAAAAGACAAAACACCAGGAATTGCAAAAGGTATTGATGCTGAAAATATTGAGGTTAATTTTATTCCTAAGTGGTCTAAAATTAATGTAGGAGATAAAGTTTTAACATCAGGAATGGATGATATTTTTTTACCTAATATTCCTGTTGGAGAGGTAACTAATATTATTACAAAAAGTACCTATAAAACTGCTATTGTCAAAACCTATGCAGATGTACTACACCCTAACTTTTTCTATCTTGTAAAAGAGGTTCTTCAAGAAAATGACAACAACAGTTCTTTAAATAAGGTAGAAAACAACTCTACTAAGGAGAAAAAATGACCAACACAAACAGTTCAACAGGTCCCTGTTTTATTAACTATTTTGTTTTAGCCTTTTTTGGAACTCTATTTTTTGTTACCATCTTATTAGGCTACTTGCACACTCTTCCAATTAAAGTTAGTCTACATTCTCTTCTAATTATTGGCTTTATCTATTTAGTCTTTCTCTTTTTTATTCGACACAATGCAAACTATGTTATTTGTAAAATACGTAAAGAGTATGTTAATTTACAAAAAGCACTACAACAACATATCAAAGCTAACTCCTTGACTATTTTAGATGAGACAAAATCAACCATTAATATTAGTGACTTTTTTCAAAACTACTATAAGAGATTTAGAAACGATAACTATGCATCTATAGCACCATCACTCTTTCCAATGCTTGGTATCTTAGGTACATTTACAGCTATTGCTATCTCTATGCCTGACTTTTCAAGCTCCAATACAGCTGAACTTGACAGTGATATCTCTATACTTCTTTCAGGAATTGGCACTGCTTTTTATGCCTCTATTTATGGTATCTACCTCTCTATTATTTGGAGTTTTTTTGAAAAGAGAGGTCTCTCTAAACTTGACAGTGACCTACATGAACTTCATGAGGTCTATGAGAGCTATATTTGGTCTGAGAGCGAACTAAAGAGACATGAACACATGCAACATGAGATGCGTGACCAAAAGATGATAGAAGCACTTAAAGAGACTTTTAACTTAGAGTTTATTCAAACTCTTAATGAGAAGCATCTAGAGAATTTTCAAACCATTATTAATGAAACAAATAAAAACTTTACAACGGTTACAGAGCATATGAAAATGGTCTCTAGTGAACTAAAAGATACTATAGCTAAAATTCATGCTTCACAATCAGCACTAAGTGCAAGTGAAAAAATTGAACAGAATATTAAAGAGTTTACTAAGACAACAGATACTCTTAACAAAACTCTACAGAAATTTGATGCTACACTAGAAGAGTCTCTCAATATGACTTTCCATAAGATAGACAAAGAGGTGAGTGAGATTGTTATGAAACTAGCTAACTTTGCTCATAGTACAAGTGAACAAAACAGAATTTTGCAACGTACCATTACTGAGTATCACAACACCCTATCTCAACAAATAGCGAACAAATAAGATGTTTAAGTCAAATGCCTCTAAAAATGAAACTAACTTTTGGATATCTTACGCAGACCTTATGGCTGGTCTGCTTTTTGTTTTCATTTTACTTATTGGTGCTATTTTAGTCAAGTCGACCATTATAAAAAACTCTTTAAACCAAAAAGAGAGCGTCTTAAATGAGCAAAATGAGACACTAAATGAGCAGAGTCAAACCCTTGTAGAGCAATCAAAACATCTTATAAGTATGTCTCAAGAGCTATTAATGAAAGAGGATGAGATTAATAAACTTCGCAATCTACTTGCTCAACGACAAGAGGCACTTGATAGTAGCAATAAAAATTTAACCATCACTCAAAACTCTTTAAAACTTAAAAGTAATGAGATTGAGAAACTCAACCAACTACTACTTGCACAAAATACAAAGATAGATGATTACTCTAGTCACATAGTTCTACTTCAAAATATACTCAATGAACAGAACTCAACCCTTAGTAGTAGCCAAAAAGAGTTAAAAGATTATAAAGATAGAGTGATAGTCCTCTCTAACAAACTTAGTAAAAAAGATGAAAAATTAAAACTAACAGATGAGAAGCTCTTAAAACTTCTACAGGCATTAGACAATAAACAGACAAAGTATGATGAGTTACTAACAAAACTTCAAGCTCAAAAGGCAAAAATTAAGTCACTTACAGGTATTAAACTAAAAGTAATTTCTGAACTTAAAGCCTCTCTTGGAAGTAAAATAAATATTGACAAAAAGAGTGGCTCACTTCGTCTAGCATCAAACATTCTTTTTGATAAAGGCTCAGCTGTACTTAAAGAGGGAGCAAAAGCTCAACTCAAAGCAAACTTTATTGACTATGTCTCTACGCTCATTAACAACAAAAATATTGCAGAACATTTAGACAAAATTATCATTGAAGGACACACGGACAGTGATGGCTCTTACTTATACAACTTAAAGCTCTCTCAACAACGTGCTTTTGCTGTCATGAACTACCTCTTAACACTTGACTATATTAAAAAGAACAATATTAAAGAGAAACTGGTTGCAAGTGGTCGCTCCTATCTTGACGTTATTCAATATAATGGTAAAGAGGACAAAGACGCTTCACGACGAATTGAGATAAAGTTTAAACTCAAAAATCAAGATGCTATGTATGAGATAGAGAGAATTTTAGATGCAGATTAAATTTGAAGCTAAGAAACTAAAAGAGGCTAACGAGTATGTTAGTCTCTTGAAGCCACAAAAAAGAAAAAAAGTTTTAGGAGACAAAGAGGGAAAGTCTTCTTCCCTCTTTAAACGTGTTTTTAGGTTTTTTTTTAAATAGTAGCTATATTTTTAATCCTCAGTATTCACAAGCCCCATTTCCTGCTTCATCTAAAGTATAATGATGAGCAAAAGTAGCAGTAAATCCACATCCTGTTGCATAT
>JALVEV010000234.1 GCA_027030605.1 Campylobacteraceae bacterium
CACTATATTAAGTTAACTACAGGTTTAACTATTGGAAGAGATTATGAAAGTGCAATACAATATTTAAATGGTAAAATTGATGATTTCCGAATATACAATAGAGCCTTAAATGAAGCAGAGATTAAAGAGCTTTATAAGATGAAAGATTCAATAGTTTGTATACAAGTTATAACCAAAGCCTATAACCCAATAACAGGAGAAGAAAGAGAGTTCCCAACTCCTTGTGATGTACCGAATGGTTGGATAGTAGTTTTTACCTGATGTAATAAATCTATAAGGCTAAATCATCTCTCACTCCCATCGCTCCTGCGTGGGAGTGTATATGAGAGATTAAAATTTTCATTCAAGGGTGTTTCCAATAAAAACACCCTAAATCTCCAAAAACTCAACCCCATCTTTAGACCCAATCAACAAAAAGCTCCGAAGCTTAGGAATATTTTTGACCTTATCAAGCTTCAAATACCCCTCAACCTGTTTAATCCCATCGTTTTTAATAGCCTCATAATTGTCATTACCCTTAACCCATTTTAGCTCAAACAGATAGTTGTTTGGAACTCTTACATCTCTACCAATGAGTAGAATATCAGGATATTTTTTGTTTTTTTCAGGTTGAGACTCTATAAAATAGAACTCTGCAAAACTAAAGAGTGAAATAGCAATAATCTGAAAATACTTTTCATCAAACCCCATGAGGTCACGGTTAGAGAGAACTTTTATTACCTCGTTTAGTTGGGCTTCAAAGGGTTTTGTATCACCTAAAAGAAGTTGGGTCAAGATTTTTCCAATAGATTTGGTTATCTTAAACTCTACTGCAAAGTAGTTAAAATAGAGCATTTTTATTACATAGTTTGGTATCTTAAACTCATATAGTCCATCTACTATCTCATCTTTAATGGTGATAAATCCCATAGAGTAGATAAGTGTTATAAAATCATCAGATGTAAAATCTCTGTTTAAATCATATCTATCTTTTATGACACCTGTTAAAGAGTTACCCTCTATTAAGTCTTCTAGTATTTTAAAGTTCTGTTCACTATCTCCAATATTAAAAAGCTTCATAATCGCTCTATAGTCACTTGCCACATTGACATCTAGCATTTTAGTAGGCATGGTACATCTTTTATAATCATATTTAGAGATAAAATAGTTAACCAAAGTTGAGTTATAGACTCTATTGTTAGCATTAACATTAAAAAGATACCCATTGTACCAAGTTTTGATTTTTTCTAGCAGTTCATCTTTATCTATATCTGAACACGCTTTAAATATAGACTCTTCCAAAGAGTAGGCTACCTCCTCTTGCGTAAAACCTGCCATCTCATTAAAATTTTCCTCATTTGAGATATTGGAGACAATATTAAACCCACTACTCAAACTATCAAGAGTAATAGGTGTAACTCCTGTAATAAACATCTTCTGAACAGTTCCTGTTTGAGTTGCACCTTTTATTGCTTCATAAAAGCTTCGTACAAAGCCACCTTTGCTAACTATTTTTAGAAAATCTTCCATACTATTTGCAAGTATTGCATTGGCGAACTGGTCATACTCATCTACAAGTAAATATATGCTGTCATTTTCAGCTACCCCAAAAAAATATTTTATTAGACCTGTAGGAGTTTTTATCTCATCTATTTTTTCAATATATTTTTCATATCCATAATTCATAAAATATCTACGGATTGAGAGTTTTAGACTATCTTTAAACCCCTCATATATAATCTCCATTCCACTGTCTGTATTAATTCCTGAAAACTCAAAAAAGAGAATCCTATAGCTACTTTTTAGAGGAGTTGGATTTTAGTCTCGTTCCCACCGTCTCGGTGGGGGAATGCATAGAGAAATTATTTTGTCAAATAGAGTTTCTTTGTAGATTAAATTCTAATATGCATTCCCAACGAGGACGTTGGGAACGAGCCTAAAATCAACACTTCACCCAAACCCTCTTACCATCAAAGACTACACCCATTTTTAAAATATTGTTATATCCTCTCTTTTTAACCTCTATCTCATACTGCTTCTCTTCTATCTGTTT
>JALVEV010000235.1 GCA_027030605.1 Campylobacteraceae bacterium
AGTCTAAATCTATCTCATACGACTCTATGCACTCTAACTTTTTAGCAATCTTTCTAAAGGCTTCAAGCTCCTTTTGTTGGGTTCTCTGCCCATAGTTAAAGTGCAAAGCAATAATCTCATAACCCTCATTTTTTGCAATAGTTGCCCCCAAAGCACTGTCCATACCACCAGAGATAATACATACAGCTTTTTTCTTAACATTTTTCATTAATTTTAACCTATTTTTTACAGCTATTTTACCTCTATTTAGGTAAAATCTTAGTTATGTTAAATATTGAAAACCTTACAGATTATTCTGTTCCAATAAAATTATTAGAAAATGTTGCAAATTCACTAACTTCAAGGGATATTGATTTAACTCTGTGCTACAATAATAGAATACAAGCGTACAACAAGGAGCATCGCCAAAAGAATCAGCCTACTGATGTCTTAAGTTTTCCCATTGAAAATGACCTTATTGTCTCAGATGAATTTGCCCTACCTTTAGGCTCAATAGTTATATCTGTAGATTATGTCACTAAAAATGCAAAAGAGTTTGGACACAGTAGCGACGATGAGTTGGCACTTCTTTTTATACATGGTCTACTTCATATTTTAGGATATGACCATGAAATTGACAATGGAGAGATGCGAAAAAAGGAAGCCCAAATAATCAAAGGGTTTGGACTTCCTAAAAGTTTAATTGTACGTACAGAGGAGGAGAGTTAATGGATTTTGTTATATTTATATTGTCTATAGCAGCTTTAATTTTTGGAGCTGATTTTATTATCAATCAGAGTGAACGTATTGCATTACGTTTTAATATCTCAGAGTTTGTTATAGGCTCAACACTAATTGCTTTTGGGACTTCACTACCTGAAATGGCAACAAGTATGGCTGCTAGTTTTGACCACAAAGCAGACTTAGCGATTGCCAATGCTGTAGGGAGTAATATTATTAACATTACACTTGTCTTAGGGCTTGTTTTTCTTATCTCTAAACCTTTTAAATCAGTAAGGGATTTTTTTGCAAAAGATAGCATCTGGGCATTAATGCCTGTTTTTATCTTTCTACTTATGAGCTTAGATGGTCATATTGATAGATTTGATGCATCTCTTCTTTTTATGCTTATGTTTGCCTACCTTCTCTTTTTACTCAGAAACTCTAAAGATGATATTTTACAAAATGTAGATAACTCTTTAATGGAAAATTTCTCATGGATTAAAAGTATTTTACTCCTTTTTCTTGGCTTTAGTATGGTAGTTGGTGGTGCAAATTTTGCAATTGACTCTGCCTCAAATATTGCAACTCAATTTGGAGTTAGTCAATGGCTTATTGGTGTGGTGGTTATTGCTTTTGGAACCTCCTTGCCTGAACTTATTGTCTCTTTTTCTGCTGCTCGAAAAGGTAAAGTTGGAATGGTTATTGGTAATATTATTGGTTCCAACTTAGCTAATACTACCATGGTTATTGGTGGAGCAGCAATGGTAAATAGATTAACCATTGATTTAGGAGCATACTATTTTGATATGGCACTTATGACCGTTGCTTCTATTATGCTTGTCTATATTACGGCGAACAAACTCTATAGTAAACCAGCAGGTATTTCATTACTTATTCTTTTAGCTCTTTTCTTACATGAAAAGCTCTACCCTATTGCTGAACAGATAGCCTCTTAAAATTTTATGAAACAGTACGACTGCATTGTCATAGGAGCTGGGGCAGCAGGTATGATGGCTGCCATTGAAGTAGCTAAAAACAACTCAAATGTTCTGCTCTTAGAGAAACTTCCAAAAATCGCCTCAAAACTAAAAGCAACAGGTGGTGGGCGTTGTAATCTTACAAATACCCTCTCAAATGAAGAGTTTATGCAACAGTTTGGAAGAGAGGGGCGTTTTATGACTCCTGCTCTAAATCTTCTTGACCACAAATCTTTACAGAACTTTTTTCATAACATTGGCGTTGAGACACATGCACCTGATGGATTTAGAGTCTTTCCCGTAGGTCATAATGCTGTAGCTATTATTGATGGTCTAAAAAGAGAGC
>JALVEV010000236.1 GCA_027030605.1 Campylobacteraceae bacterium
ACAGGGTCAAAAGTCTCAGACTTACTACTTTTTACCTCTATAAAATGAAGCACCTCATCTCGCTGTGCAATGATGTCTATCTCGCCAAGTTTCCTGGCAAAGTAGTTGCGCTCCAAGATGACAAAACCCTCTTGTTCTAAAAACTGTGTGGCAAGGGTTTCACTTTGATCTCCGAAAAGTTTGGGAAGTTCACGCATATTTTCTCCTCTTCATCTTGAAGTCACAATTTGTAACTTCGAGTTTATATATAAGAGAAGTATAAAATAAAAAAGAGAAAGAAGTTAAAAATATGTCAAATTGTCATATTTTTAATCAAAAGAATTATAAGGTCACAATTTGTGACCTTAGTCTCTACCCACAAGCCACCTCATCCCCCACAGGGAGTATATCTACTTTGATGGACTTAAAGCGTGCTGTCCAGATAAGTTCGTCTGCTTCGTCTCCAAAGAGTGCATTGAGACGACTTTTGGCATGGTGGAAGGTGCAAAAGAGTGTTCGGGATTTTACTTTGTTTGTATATTTTACACTAAGGGCTTCACTTTCACCATATTCAGATTTGAGTATGACTTTATTGCCTAGTTTAAGTTCATCTTCCAGTGGAGCTAAAAGTAGGTCTTCATCATATTTACGCATAAGTTTATCTGTCTGCTTCGTTTGGGCTGCATTATTGTAGTGTGCCAGTGTACGTCCCGTTGTAAGATAGTACCCCTCATAGCTCTCTTTATAAAAAGTACCATCAAGAATCTCTTGTACTTGCCCACGTGGTTCATACTGCTTATAGACATATTTACCCAATCCATCTTCTGTACGGAAATCAAGTAGATGAAGCACTGGTGTATCTTCATTGTAAATGGGCCACTGCATACCTCGTTTACGGTGACGCTCTAGTCTATAGTAGTTCGCTCCAGAGAAACGTACAGGAGCTACTTGACGTACCTCGTTCCATACATCTTCAGATGTCTTGAAGTTAAAGTTTTTACCATCTCCCAGTTTTTGTGCCATCTGTGTAAGTACTTCCCAGTCATCTGGTAAGTCAGATTCTACCATAGGTTGTGAGAGGTGCAGTCTTCGCATTGCATTGACATACACACCTGTCTTTTCATAAGCAGATTTTACCCCTATGATGATGTCTGCTTTTTTCGTCACATCTACCATAAATAAATCCTGTACCATACAAAATTCCAACTCATCCATAGCTTTATCTATTTTATTAATATTAGGATGAATATGTGTAATATCTTCACCCATAGCAATTAGCGCTTTAATACGTCCATCCAACATCGCATCTATAAGCTGTGGCGTCATAAGTCCTTCAACTTTTGGCTTTTGATAATCTGGTGCAAAGTATGGAAGACATCCCATATCGCACGCACCCTGCACGTTGTTTTGTCCACGTAGAGGCATAAGTCCTGCACCTGTTTTACCTACATTTCCTGTCATGAGTGCCAAGTGAGTGATAGCCATCACCGCATAAGAGCCATCTAGATTTTGGGTAATCCCAAGTCCCCAAAAAATCATAGACTTTTTCACGGCATACTCTCTGGCGATGTTAGGTATCATCTTCGCTAGATACTCATACCCTTCTACTTTTTTGAAAAACTCTGGGTTGGCATAAGGGTCATTTAATATCTTCTCTTTAAAGGCATCAAAATCTTTGGTACGGTTGTCTATGAAACTTTGGTCATACAACTCTTCATCAATAATCACATACGCCATCATATTCAATATCAGTAAATTAGACTCAAACGGGATAATACAATTATGCTTTGCAAGTTTTGCAAGTTTCGTTTCACGTACATCTATGACTGCCAGATTATTGTGCTGTTTTGCCATGTTGATGATACGGTTGGCGATGATAGGATGTGCTTCCATTGTGTTAGAACCAATCACCACCATAAATTCAGTCTCATAAATGTCATTGTATGGGTTGGTCGCTGCGCCCTCACCCATAGTCGCACGCATCCCTTTAAGGCTTGGAGAGTGACAGACTCTTGCACAGTTATCTACATGTGGAGAGTTCATCG
>JALVEV010000237.1 GCA_027030605.1 Campylobacteraceae bacterium
CTTGGGTGTAGAGGTAAGATAATCTGTTTCTGCTTTGCTATCTCATTTAAAGCTTCAAATATATCTCTTAATCGCTTTTCATCATCCGTATTTTCTGCTCTATGAATAGTACATAAAATAAAATCATCTTGAATGTCACACAATGGCTTAACAGCTAACTCTCTATAGAACATCGCTCCATCTTGCATAACATCACCCGATTTAACTACTTTTACGTCAAAGTTATCAAATCCCTCACTCTTTAAGTTCTCCACAGCAATATCTGTTGGACAAAAGAGTATTTGACTTATTCTATCTGTTAAAATTCTATTGACCTCTTCAGGCATTTTCATATTAAAACTTCTTAGCCCTGCTTCAATATGTGCTAATTTGATGTGTAGTTTACTTGCCACTATTGCACCTGCAAGTGTTGAGTTTGTATCACCATAAACCATTACCCAATCAGGCTTCTCTTTTAGACAAACCTCTTCAATCTTCTCTATCATCTGCCCTGTCATAGCACCGTGACTTTTTCCACCAATACCAAGAAAATAGTTGGGCTTAGGTATCTTCATCTCTTCAAAGAAGATATCACTCATATTTGCATCATAGTGTTGTCCTGTATGAACGATTATCTCTTCTATTTCACTCTGTTTAGATATTTCGCGGCTTACACTTCCAGCTTTTATAAATTGGGGTCTTGCACCTAGTATTGTTAAAATTTTCATTGTTATAACCTCTCATATAAATCTATAAGCTTCTGACTCTCTTTTTGCCAGTTATACTCACTCTTTGCTAGTTTTTGATTTAACTCTCCCATCTTTTGGGCTAAATCTCTGTTGCTCATTAAATACTCTACAGCTTTTGCAATATCATTAGAGTCAGTTGGATTAACATATAAAGAGCTCTCTTTAAATGTCTCTTTCCAGTAGTCAAAGTTTGACATTATTATTGGTTTACCACAAGCCATATACTCAAAAGGTTTAGTAGCCAAAGTGTGTAGATGGTTAGGCACAGGTAAAAAGGTAATAATACCTATATCTGCTCTATTTATATAGTTAAAAACTTCATAGGCCTCTACTATTCCAAAATATTTTACATTTTTACACCCACTCTCTATTCTAGTTTTCAACTTCCTCTCTGTAATTGGTCCTAAAAGCCAAAGTTCATAATCGTCTAACTTTTCAAAAGCATCTAAAAGCTCATTAATGCCTCTAATCTGAGTCATACCACCCACAAAAACAGCAGAGGGTTTACTCTTTTCTATCTCAATCTTCTCCAGTTTAGAAAAGTCAGGAAGTATTGGAAAGTTTCTTAAAGTGATTAAATTTTTATGTTTAAATCTAATAGCTATATCTGGTCTTGCTGTTATTAAAGCATCAAAATACTTAGAAGCAAACCGTTCAAACTTATCAAAAATAAAAGATATTACTCTTTTTGCAAAGTCTGATTTTATATAGGGTTTAGAGAGTATTGAGGCAGGATTATTTTCATGAATATCATTGATAACTTTTTTACCCATGTACTTTAAATATAACCCAACAAAAGTAAGCTCAGGGTCATGAAAATGGTAGACATCAGCATCTACTTTTTTACAGATTTTTATCATATCTAAAAATGAGGTTTTTAGCATTCTTTTTAATCTACCACCTTGAGCTCTTTTAAACCCTATAATCTTTACACCATTAACACTCTTACTCTCTCCTCCTGCTACAATTAAACTAACATCATACCCTGCACTAACTAAACTAATACACTCTTTATAAAAAATTCTATTGTCATTCTGTCTATGAACAGTAGTTATATGTGCTACTTTCAAAAATACTCCTTTAGCAACTCTTCCGTATTCATTGTTTCAAAGTTTTGTACTAAAAACTCTAAGTTAGTTAATGCTTCACCACTTAATGTTTTTGGATGCATTACATAAGATAGTAGCTCTCTTTTTTTTATCTTTTTTAATGATTTCTTGAAGAAATAGCTAGATTGACCCTCTATAGTTGCTCTTCTTAGATTTTTTTGAAATAATCTTTTAAAAATATTA
>JALVEV010000238.1 GCA_027030605.1 Campylobacteraceae bacterium
AGAGCATCTGTAATTTTATGTCCATTAACTGTTACTAATGTTTTAGAAAATAGAAGTAGACTACTTAATAGTATAAGTGAAATTATTTTTTTCATTATGTTCCTTTTTATATTTGAAATTTGATTTTATCATAAAATTTGTATAAAAATTGTGTTAATCTATTGTCTCTGCTACAAATGTTTTAGTAACCTCTCCACCAAATCTGTAAGTCCCATCTTCAAGGGAGACATAGAGTTCATCGCCAGACCTAGGAAAAACGCGTACATTGTCATCTACCAGTCCCTCTTTGTTGGCTCTTAGAAAACAGGCTACCATACCTGTTCCACAAGCTAAGGTTTCATCCTCTACGCCACGTTCATAGGTTCGTACATAGAGTGTATTATCTTCGACTTTACAGATATTTAGATTGGCATTGTACTTGTCACGTAGTCGTTTTGCTTGTTCTAAGTCAAACTCCTCAATATCATCACGAATGGCTACAAGGTGAGGAACCCCTGTGTCAACAAACCACCAACTCTCACCCTCCTCTTCAAGCTCTTGGCTTAAAATAGTAGGCTTTGTCATGTCAGAGACAACGTAGTTTCCATTAACAGTAGCACGAATTACTCCTGCACCTGTTAAAAATTCAGCCTTACCATCGGTAGAGATACCTTTACCCATGGCATAATGGGCAACAGCACGAGAGGCATTTCCACACATGGTAGCTCTACTTCCATCAGCGTTGTAGAAATCCCACTCAAAGTCATAATCTGGGTGAGGCATTAGAACAACAAGCCCATCAGCTCCTACACCATTTTGTCTGTGACAGAGTCGTTGAGCCAGTTTTGAACGGTCTTTTTTCTTTTTACGTAAAATAAGAATAAAATCATTCCCATTTGCAGAATATTTAGTTACTGTCATTTCTTTTTCCCAAAATTTTATTGAGGAGATTATATCGAATTATGTGTCATTGGTTGTTTAGAAAAGTTTAATTTAGTTTTTGAAATAGTTTGAGAAGTAACTATTTTATCTTTTACTCTTGTTTTAACAAAAGAGGTAAAGAGTACCAATCCAGTTAATATTAAAATTCCATTACCAAGGTAGTCATGGGCTAAAGAGAAGTTCTGTTTCTCCTCTAAAACAAATTGGGTTACAAACCATATACGGAAAATATTTATTGCTGTAATAATAAAATAACCTATAATAGCCCATTTTATCTTGTGTACAATGCTAGAGGGAAAGGCGATAATGGATGCTAAAAAGAAGAGATAGGGAATCATTCCATTACACGCTTTCTCTATAACTAATGCATAGTGTGAGGTGATAAAAATTTTATGCTCTTCTATCATACCTAGAGGTAGAGTGAATGAAGTTAAATAAGCAGTTAAGTCAGTTTGAATCGTATTGATGATGGTACTTATTGGAGATAGCTCCCAATAGAAGATAGCAAACAAAAGAGCAATACCTAACCAGTAGGTTAATAGAAATTTTTTCATGTTTAAAATTACCTTAAATAAATATATTAATATTTTTTCATAATTTTTATTTTATCATATAGTTGTGTAGAAATAACTTGAATTATATAGTTTTTTAGGTTTTTTTAGTTAAAAAAAGTTGTTTATTAACTCTATTTAATATTTGAATTAGGTTTTGTAGGTTTTTGTTGTTGTTTTTTAGGAGGTTCAAGTTGAAGATTTTGGCTCATAAAAATTTGAGGTTCTCGATTTTTGACTTTAATCATTACTAAAATTTTTGTTTTTGTTTTACTTTTATAAATTTTAAAGAGTTCTATATGTTTAGCAATTATATCAATATTAACATGTTGTTCACTTTTTAAAGGAATATCATAGGCTCCTCCTTCAACTCTTAAAAGAGTATTCTCCTTCTTATGGACAAGCCATACAACTTTAGCTTGTGCCTGTCCATAGAGAGAGTTAGCAGTGTTTTCAAGTGTAAGACGATGAAACTTCTCTTCTGTATTAATGGTTATATTATTATCAGCTCTCATAATGTCCATAAGGAGTGTTCTGCTTCCTTTTAGGCTATTGGTTGACTTTTGTAGGTAGTCAAAAAGGTGAATATTGGATTTTCTAAGAGTCTCAGCACTTTTATAGAGAGCCATAAGGACTAAGGAGAGTAGGGTAAGAGAGATGAGTACCTCAATAAGCGTAAATCCTTTTTTATTTTTCATACCTTAATCTTCCATAATCCCAATACGGATAGCCTCTTCATAGGAGGTCTCTCCTTCAATAAGCATCTTTTTAAGTCTATCAGCAATGGTTTTCATACCACGCTTTTTCATCTCAATACGAATTTGGTGGTCATTGAATCCATCTTTCATCATCTCTTTAACATGGTCATCCATCACAAAAAGTTCACCAACTGCTTGTCTTCCTTTGTATCCAGTAAAGTCACAAGATGTACACCCCTTTGCTTTAAAGTAAACTTGGTTGGGTAGCTCTAGCTCTTGTAAAATAGTAGGTGCTAAAGGAGTAGGAGATTTACACTCAGGACATAGCTTTCGTGTTAATCTTTGGGCTAAAACTCCTAGTAGGGTAGAGGTAAGGAGAAACTCTTCAATTCCCATATCTAAAAGCCGTGAAATAGCAGAGGTAGCATCATTTGTGTGTAAAGTAGAGAGCATTAAGTGACCTGTAAGAGCAGAACGAAGAGCAATATCGGCTGTCTCAGCATCTCGAATCTCCCCAACCATAATAATATCAGGGTCTTGTCTAAGAATAGAACGCAGTCCTGCTGCAAAGGTAAGACCTACTTTAGTATTAACTTGAATTTGATTGACATTTTCAGCATTGTACTCTACAGGGTCCTCTACCGTAATAATGTTTTTATCAGGGGTTGCAATGTGTTGTAAACAAGCGTGTAGAGTGGTTGATTTCCCTGAACCTGTTGGTCCTGTGACCAGTATCATTCCGTGAGGGTGAGTTAGAAGTTTGTTTAGGTTTTGGGTAATGTCATCTGAAAAACCAAGTGTTTGCAGGGTGGGAATACTCTCCGAAGTCATTAAAAGTCTCATAACAACACGTTCCCCATGATAGGTAGGAAGAACAGAGACCCTAATGTCTAAGCTGTTACCAGAGATACTAACTTGCGTACGTCCATCTTGTGGAATTCTCTTTTCTGAAATATCGAGGTTAGAGATAACTTTAATACGAGAGATAACCAAGCCTGTAATATTTTTATCAATATCTAAATGTTTTTTTAATGCCCCATTAATCCGTAGACGCACTTCACCTTTCTTCTCTAGCGTCTCAATATGAATATCGGAAGCCCCTTTTTTAATAGCTTGGAAAAAGAGTGAATTAACCAACTTTACAACAGGGGCAGACTCTTCATTTGAGAGAAGGTCTTGTGAGTTACGAATAAAGTCAAGTAGGTCAGACTCTACCTCAATAATATCATCAGCTGTAGTGTCAACATTTTCAAAATCTGTTCCTGTTTGAATCTCTCTAAACTTATGATGCAAACGCTCAAAACTTCCTTCATCAACTTCAATAATAGGATAATCAATATCAAGTTTAGCATAGTAATTCAACGCCATTGCCAAACTCTTCTTTTGTACAATAGCATAGGGTTCATTTTTGACAATAGCAAAAAGTAGTTGCTGTTTCATAGCAAGTTTATTGTCAATCTCTTCACTCCAAAAAGGCTCTAAATCGACATTTTCTAACTGTGCTAGGTGTACCATAACTAGTACTCCTCTTGATTAGTATTGACATATTCATAGAGACCCTCTTCAGTAGTTGAATTTATAGGGCTTAGGTTCACGCCATCTGTTTGCTCGTCGTAGGTATCCATAATTGATTCACTTTGAATATCATTATTGTCATCCCCATAGATTGGTTGGGATGTGGTTACTGCTTCGGGTATATCTTCTACTACTGGTTGAGTATAAGTTACTTTAGAAGGAGTTGTTAAAGTTGCAGGTATAGCACTTATTCCACTCTGTGAAGAGTATCTAGATTGGCTTACTTGTGATGAAGTTGAAAAGGTCTCATGTACCTTCTCTTTTTTTACTTTGCTATTCTCTTCTAGTTGTTCCATAATAATTTTATCATACTCTCGTTGTACTGCTTCTAACTCTGCTAAACGGACACGTAGTGTTGTAAGGTCGGAACTTTTTTTAATTATATAGGGTGTAATGTAGATAACAACATTAACTTTACTATTTGAGTTTCCATGTGACCTAAAGAGTCGTCCAAGAATTGGAATATCGCCTAAAATAGGCACTTTAGTAACAGAACTACCATCAGCACTTTTAATTAGTCCTCCCAAGATAATAGTCTCAGCATGATTAACAATGGCATTGGTTTTTACAGACCTTTTTGTTGTAGTAGGTCTATCAGCAGAGGTTCCTGAACCAGGTAAGATATCTTCAATAGTTGTCTCAATCTCTAATGATACTTTATTGTTTGCAGAGAGTCTAGGTTTAACTTTTAGAGTAATACCAATATCTTCTCTAGAGTAGTTATTGAGAACATTTGATGAACCCTGTGTACTCTGTTGAGATTGTGTTAAGATAGATTGTGTTCTTCCTACATAGATAGTAGACTCTTTGTTGTTAGTTGACAAAATAGATGGCTTAGATAAAATCTGTGCAGCACCATTCTGTTTTAAAAGGTCAAGTTGAGCACCCAATGCAAAAACTTTTGAGATATTTCCAAACTCAAAAGCTCGTTTATTAGTGGTATAAGCATTACCATTGTTATCAAAACGTGTCTCTGGATTGCTATTTAAAAATTGTAAAAGCTCTTGTGATAGTGTAAGTGCAGGAGCACCTGCATTTGCCGCTAGCGAGAAGAGACCATTTGATGTAATAGCTCCTCCATTAAGTCCATATTTGATTCCAATATTTTCAGCTAGATTAGTATTAACCTCTACAATTTTAGCTTGAATATAGACTTGAGATTTTTCAATGTCAAGTTGCTTTACAGTATCTAAAATATTTTGATACTGCTCTGCATTAGCTAAAACAATTAAGGCATTACGTTCTACATCTGAAGCAATAACAGCTTTGGGAACAGGTTTTCCTCCTTTTCCTATGGGACCTACACCTGTTTTATTCTCTGTCATTTGTGGAACAATTTTACTTAAAATCTTCTCCATATCTTCAACATTTGAGTTCTCTAAAGGGATAACATGCATTTTTTGAATATCTCCCTCACCTTTAATATCTAGTTGTTTAATATAGTTATAGAGCCGACGTACATTAGCATCTTTACCAACTAAGATAATAGAGTTCCCACTGATATCTTGCATAACGCTTACTTTTTCAGAGACAATGTCTTGAGGGAAAAGAGCTTTTGACATACTTTGAACATTAGAAAAAATATCTTTTACTCGTGCATTTTCAAGGTGAACAACTCTACTCTTTTTAGCTTGTTGATGTTCAATCTTATCAATAAGCTCTTTAATAGATTTTAGTGTTCTAGGATAGGCAGTTACAGCTAAAAGGTTATTTTTCTTAAAAGAGTTAACTTTTGCACTTCGATGTAAAAGGGCTTTTAGCTTTGTTCTAATAACAGCTGAGTTTACATTTGAGAGTTGAAATACAACTGTTTTCATTGTATCTCCACCTGTTTTTATATTTGTTGTAACGGGAAGTCCTTCTCCTGCTGCTGTTGCTGACTTGACAACTTGGTAGTAGGAACCCTTCTTAACAAGTGTCATCTTTTTAGTCTCTAAGATAGCATTAAGCAGAGGAATCAACTCCTCTTTCTCTACACCATCTTTATCGTGTGCAACAAAATTGATTTTACCTTTAATATCACCATCAATTAAGATATTTTTTCCTGTAATTTTTGCAACCATTTTAACAAAATCACTAACACTCAAATTAGAGAAGTTAATGTTTACTTTTTCGGCATGTGCTTGTACGCTTAATGCAAAAATGAATCCTAATGCTACTTTACTGAATTTCATATTCTATATCCTCTCTTTTACCATTTCTTATAACGGTTAATGTTAAATTTTCTATATTATTTATCTCTTTAAAAAAGTTCATTGCTGTACTCAGTGAGTTTAGTGGTTCAGCATTGATTTCAACTAAAATGTCACCTCGTTTAAGACCTAGCTTTTCAAAGTCACTACCTTTTTTAACATAGTTAATTTTATATCCATCTAGCTTACCATTGCTTTGATGTTTTACTATTGCAATATCTTTCCAAATTTTGTCCATATCTTTTGTATATGAAGTTAAGAGTGTTCTTGGAATATGTTTTACGTCACCATCCTCTACAATAGTTGGAATGTTTTTTAATGAAGAGTGTTGTTTTTTATGGTGATGTTTAATTCGTTCTGATACTTTCTTATCATTGGTTAAACTTAACTTGAACTCTTCACCAGATTTTGTAAAGATAGCATAATCTCTACCTGCTCCAGTAAGCATAAATCCATTAATCTTTTCACCTTTGACAAGAACAGTTGTTTTTCTCGCTTTTTCAACTGTGACTACTATTTTGTCTTTAGAGTTATAGAGACCTAAAAGCTTATATCCTTTCATTGAGCTTACTTCACTGCTCTTTTTAACAGGTTGTTTAATAGGTTGTACAATCTCTTTTGTTCTATTGGTTAAACGTACCCGATAGTAGAGCTTTTTGACTCGATTTGGTTCTTGATACTCCTCTCCTGAAGTTGGAAGGAAAAGTAGTGATAGAGCCATCCAGATAATTTTTACTATAACAATGAGTGAGAGTAAAAATATAATTGTGGAAAGGTGTTTACTATTAATAAGTTTTTTCATAGTACCATCCTTTCTCTGTATCTTTTCTCAAAAATTTCTTAATAGGTGTTAAATCTTTTGGTTTAGGAAATAGAATCTCTATTTTTCTCTCTTTTAGAGCAACTGTCCCATCTAGCTCTCCAAATGAACCCTCTCCTTTTAGTATAACTTTTAAAGGGTTTAGTATGGAGTAGGTTGCGGTTAAACTCTCAATTTTTTTAGGTGCAACAGTATGTAGAGATTTATCAATGATTAAATCACTTAAGGATACCTTTGCATAGAGAAAAAGAAAAAGAAAATTAAACTCTCTATTACTCGCAACTTTAGCACCAGATACATAGATGTCTGCGTGGTCAATTTTTAATCCTATCCAGGTATCTTTTATAGTCTCATTAGAAATAATGATATTATTCTTTTTTAATGATTTCTCTAAAAGATAGTAGAGTTCTTGTTTAGGAGCAAGGAGCCATAAGAGTAATATAAAAAGGAAAAAACCACCAACAATTCGTTTTACCATTTGCATGTGCACTCCATTCTATAGTTGTTTTTTGATTTTTTGGTTATCTTTAAATGATTAATTTGTACAGCAATGTTTAAAAGTTTATTGGTTACTTTATTTAGCTCATTTGAGGTTAATCTTTCATAAACTATTGATAACTTTTTAGAGCGTTTTTTAAAAGATTTAACCTTACTTGAGCTAACAATAGTTTTAAGAGCTGTTAGCTTTTTTGAGATATCTTTTCCTGCCCACTGCTTTTTTAAATTAACAATAGTATGAATCTCTTCAATCTCTTTATTAATTTTAATCTGATTCTCTTTTACATAGGTAACTATTGTAAGTTTATAGACAAATGTTGCCAAGAGAAAGAGAAAAGTTAACAGTAGTATAAGTTCATTTTTATAACGCTGTAGGGTCATTAAATTCATATCTTCTTCTCTACTTTCACTTCAAGTCCATTTATTGAACTTTTAAAGTTTTTTGCTTTAGCATTACGTACTACTTGCTTAGCTGTATTTGTATTGGTTGTTTTTATTGTAGCTTTAATCTTATTTTTATCAATGAGTAACTCTTCTAGTTGACTGTTAGCAGAGAAAAGTTTTGAGAGCTCTTTTACACTCTCTCGTTTTCTTCTCTCTTTTTTATCAATTGGTTGATATTTTTCTAAAAGACTCTGTCGTAACATAGCAGAACTATATTTTGGATATTGACTGAGTAGTCTACTAAGTACCTCTTCATTGTTTGAGACAGAAGATTTTATTCGGTTACCTTCA
>JALVEV010000239.1 GCA_027030605.1 Campylobacteraceae bacterium
CACCTGCTAATAATGACTGCACAAATGCAATAGGCTTAACAGTTTATGATATTGGAGCATCAGTTGGAAATGAAACCCCCGGTGATACCACTAATGCAACCGACAGTAATCAACATCCTAGTTGTGATGATCTCGGTACAAATTTAGATTTATGGTATACTTTTACTGTTCCAGCCGGAACAACAGGTGTCGTTGTTAAAACAGGAGGTGCTAATGGTGATCTAATTGAAGCGGCTCTACTTGATGGTTGTGGTGGAGTAGAATTGGATTGTCAGGGGAATGGTTCTGTTAAAATTTTTGCCGGATTAACCTCAGGAACTACTTACACGCTTCAGGTATGGCATGATGATTATAATGCCGGACCTTTTAATATTGCTGTTGAAAAATTGCCACCGCCACCTACTAACGATGAGTGTACAGGCGCTATAGATTTAACAGTTTACGATTCAGGTGCTTCTGCCGGAAATGAAACGCTCGGTGATACCACTAATGCAACCGACAGTAATCAACATCCTAGTTGTGATGATTTCGGTACAAATTTAGATTTATGGTACACTTTTACAGTTCCAGCCGGAACAACAGGTGTTATTGTAAACACCGGAGGAGCTAATGGTGACCAAATTGAAGCAGCTTTATATGATAGTTGTGGTGGAACAGAATTGAATTGTCAAAATACAGGTTCTACTAAGTTGTTTAATGGGTTAACAGCAGGAACAACTTATACGCTTCAGGTATGGCACGATGATTTTAATGCCGGAGAATTTGATATTGTTATAGAAAAAGCACCTGCCGGTCCTGCTAACGATGAATGTACGGGCGCTATAGATTTAACAGTTTATGATTCAGGTGCTTCTGCCGGAAATGAAACGCTCGGCAATACAACATATGCTTCAGATAGCAATATGCATCCAAGCTGTGATGATTTTGGTACGAATTTAGATTTATGGTACACTTTTACAGTTCCCGTAGGAGAAACCGGCGTGATTGTTAATACGGGAGGAGCCAATGGTGACAATATAGAAGCCGCGTTATATGATAGTTGTGGAGGAACAGAAATAGAATGTCAAAATAATAGTTCAAGTAAAGTTTTTTCAGGATTAACTTCAGGTACAACTTACACTCTCCAGGTTTGGCATGATGATTTTAATGCCGGAGAATTTAATATTGCTATTGAAAAACTTCCCCCCGGCCCTGCTAATGATGATTGTGATAATGCCGTAAGTTTAACGGTTAATCCGGATGATGCTTGTGGGGTTGTGACTCATGGGACAACTGAAAATGCAACTGCCTCTTCACAGCCTGATGATGTAACCGGAACCCCAAATAATGATGTTTGGTACACCTTTGTTTCCACGAGTACTTCTCACGTTATTAAGTTGATGAATGTGGTAGCTGTTGTAGGAAGTTCTACTGATATGGGTATGGGTTTGTATGATGGTACTAATGGATGTGCTAACTTGAGTTTGGTTCAAGATAGTGATCCAAATACAATGATTGTAAGTGGTTTGACTGTTGGAACAACATACTATTTAAGAGTTTATGGCTGGTCATCATCTACAACCGGTCAAGAGTTTGATGTTTGTGTTGGGACACCACCACCACCACCTTCTAACGATAACTGTTCCAATGCTACAGCTTTGACAGTTACAAATTCTTGTTCACCAACAACTGCAACTAACTCAAGTGCTACTGATTCCGGTGTGCCGGATCCCGGATGTGCCAGTTATTCAGGCGGAGATGTTTGGTTTAGCTTTCAAGTACCTGCATCAGGAAATGCTACAGTTGAAGTATCTGAAATAGCCGGTAGTGATGTGCAAGATACAGGTATGGCAGTTTACGAAAGTAGTTGTGGTAGTTTAAATTTGATAGAATGTGATGATGATGGTGGAGCAGGATTATTCTCTCAGGTAGTAGTAAGTGGTAGAACGTCCGGTGAAACCTTATATGTCAGAGTTTGGGAATATGGAAATGATCGTTTTGGACAAT
>JALVEV010000240.1 GCA_027030605.1 Campylobacteraceae bacterium
ATCATCAAAGATTTTCAGCGGAGTTACAGCAACCGGTTTGTTTGCAGCAAGTCCATAGCGGACTGCAGCACTCGATGACTCTCCTGTCTCTTGGTATGGGAAGAGAATTAAATCTGCTTGCGAAAGAAGTTCTAGACTCTCTTTGTCTTCTAAAAAGTCTGTATGGAGTTCGATATATTGCTCTAAATTATGGAGTTTAATAAGCTCTTTTGCCTTTTGGAGTGTATCGTAAGAGTCCTGAATTGGGTAGAGGGCATTAACCATTTTGAGTTTGATAGGAAAGCCTTTATGAACTAGAAGAGCAAGAGCCTCTATAAGCTCCAAAAGCCCCTTATGGGGTAGAAGGAAACCATAACTTGCTAGTGTAAATAGCGTGCTTTTGTAGTTTTTTGTACTCTCTTGGCTCTCCCATTCAAGAATACCATGAGGAAAAAGCGTTACATTATCTAGAAGCTGCAACTCTTTGAGTCTATTTAAATCGTTATAGGTATGCACAAAAATTCGGTTACATTTTGCAAAAGTATCTTTAAGTTTTTTAAGCCTCTTCAATGGTAGGTGTTTGGGGTCTGTAGTAGAGTGGAGTGTAATAACAACTACTCTGTTGCTCTTTATCTGCTCTTCTATAAAATTTTTTAATGAGTCAAAATTAAAAAATCCATAGTTAAATTGTATTACGATAGTATCTAGTTGGAGTTTTGCAACTCTTTTCGATAGCTCTTGAAGAGGGTCTTCTTCGCCAGCATGCCAGCATCTATAGACATTATCTGTATCTTTTTCTATCTGTTGCGTAGCATGTGCTGCTAATATAGTTACTGGTTCATAGATATTGTTGATTAAGTGTTTAGAGTATGCAGCAATACCACATTTTGTATTCCAGGTTGTTACCCAGCCTATTTTTGGAGTTTGTGTAAAGCGGTTTTGCGAAAATACTCTTGCTGCACCAACAAGTTTTTTTGCTGTATTGTTCCATGTAAATTGTTTGAGCACCAGTTCTCTTGCATATTTTGTTTTTTGCACTCTCTCTTCTTTGGGGAGTTGCCGCAACTTTTTCATTAAAGCTGCAAGATGCTCTATTGAGGGTTCTGCCCATACTGAATTGAAGAGTTCAAAATGGGTTTTTGCAGGTGCAAATTGATAATCTATCAGCCATGCTGTCTCTTCATTGCAAAAATCGAGCTGTCCGCCCCAAGCGGTTGTGATAACTGCTAAATTTGAGAGCATCGCTTCAGCCATTGGAAGCCCAAAGCCCTCTGCCCGGCTTGGGGCAACTAAGCAGTCGCATTGATTATAGAGTGCTTTGAGCTGCTCTTTAGTTAAATCCTCTTCGATAATTATCACTTTTGGGTAGTTTGGATTATTTTCTTTTGCCTCTTGCAGCCAATCATGGATTTTATTATGAGGATTTGGGAAAGTTTTTATAATTAGAGCAACATCATCACTGCTGCTAAATGCTTTTCCATAAGCCTTTAGCAAAACATCCGCCCCTTTTCTAGGAAAGCAAGAGGAGACATGGAGAAAACGAAAAGTGCTGCTGTCATTAATTTTATAACTCTTATCTGCTTCGATTCTCTCCCAATGATCAACCCCACAGCCAGAAGTTATAAGCGGTACTGTTACTCCATTATCGATTAAGATTTTTTCTACATGAGTAGAGAGTGCTGTAATGCCTTGGAGATGCTCATTAAAATCTGCTACCCACTCTTGCGGGAAGCCGCTCTCTTCCCATGCATAGTGGTGGAGCATATTTAGAGGCGATTTCATATCATCTACTCTTGGTGGGTAGAGGTTGCGGCTTGTTACATCTACATCTTCTTGTGGAATTTGAAACGATTTTAAATAGAGCTCTTCTATTTTTAGATTTTGTTCTAAAAACTCTTGTGATGGTTTAAAATCGCCGGGTCCCTCTGTAGAGTGCAAAATTACATTATGCCCAAGCTCATCTAAAGCCAATGCGGTTTCACGGTTTAAAAGAGCAAGGCTGCAGT
>JALVEV010000241.1 GCA_027030605.1 Campylobacteraceae bacterium
TAACATTACACCTGCTGTAATGGGTGGATTTAATGTAGCTTGTCTTTATGATGGCAGGGTATATAGTAAAAAGCATAGATTACCAAGCTACCTAAAGGCTGTTTTGGTTATTCCAAATAGAACAATTTCTACTAATAGGTCGAGAAATGTCTTGCCAAAGAGTTACCACAAAGATGAGGCAGTATTCTCGCTATCTCATGCAGCATATATGACAGCACTCTTTATGAGTGAATCGTGGGATCAGCTAAAAATTGCAGCACAAGATAAGTTGCATCAAGATAGAAGAATGGAGATGATGCCAGAGCTTTTTAGAGTACAAAAAATTGCACTAGAGAATGGTGCACTAATGAGTACACTATCTGGTAGCGGTTCAACATTTTTTAATTTATGTTACGAAGATGATGCAAAAAAGATAGCACAAAGCTTGCAAAATGCATTTGGTGATTTTAGAGTACTTATCTGTGATTTAGATAATTACGGAGTACTAAGTAGACTGTAGGATTTTGTGATATAATGTCAGTTAGAAAATCTAATCCTATAAGAATGTGCATATCATGTCGAAAAAGGGAGCCACAACAAGAGCTTTATAGACTTCAAAAAGAAGAGCGGATTTTAGTTAAGTACCGCGGGTTTGGTCGTAGTTTCTATCTTTGTAAAGAGTGTTTAAATTCTAAACATGTCGAAAAAAAGATAGCTGGAAGAATGAAATTAGATATAACAAGTGTAGAAAACATAATAAACTTGTTGCGATAGATATAAGGAGTTAAACAGTAATGTCAAAAATTAAGATAGAAGAAGTAGCACTAGAAGCAGGAACATCTGATAAAATTGCTTTAGAGAAAGCAAAAGAGTTAGGGCTTAAAGTAAGAGCAAGAAACAGTACAATAACAGAGCAAGAAGCAGAGAATTTAATGAACTATATTATAACTGGCAAGAAGCCAGAAACTACTCAAAAGCCTGAAAGTGCTAAAAAGACAGAAGAGAAAAAAGAAGTTTCTAAAAAGAGTAGCAAAAAAGAGACTACCGAGAAAAAAGTTACAAAAAGTAAATCAGAAGCCGCTAAAAAAACAGAAGAGAAAAAAGAAGAGCCAAAAGCTAAAAAGGTAGAAGTAAGCGATTCAGTAGCTAAAGAAGCTGAAGTTAAAGAGGAGCCAAAAGAGCTTAAGCCAAAGCCCAAAAAGAGAAGAGGCATTACGGCAACTCCTAAAGCTACACCAAAAGTTGAAGAAGCAGCCCAAGAGAAGAAAGAGGAAGAGCCAAAAGCTCCTGTAAAGAGAAGAGGCATTACTATTGTTAAGAAGAAAAACCCTAACCGTATAGTTAAAGAGAAGAAACCAGCAGCCTCTATGCCAACATCAACTACACCTAAAAAGAAGAAGAAAAAAGCTCCAGTTACTGCAAAAGATAGTGGGCAGAAGTTAGAGATTTTAGGTGACCGTGGCTTAGGTGGAAGTGGTGAGATTTATGAAGAGCAAGAGGTAGTGCTATTAGACTTCTCTGATAAAATTATTTACGAAGAGCAACAGAGACAAGAGTTAAGAAGAAAAGAGGAAGCTAGAAAAAGAGCTGTTATGGGTGGTTCTCAGAAGAATCATGTAAACAAAACTCAACGTAGAGCACCAGGTAAGAGAAAGAAAAAAAGAGATTACAAAAAAGATGTAGTTGAGAAAAAGGTAGATTTGATTAAAATTCCAGAAGATGTAAGAGTATATGAGTTTGCAGAGAAGATTGGCAAGAGTGTTGGAGAGATTGTAAAAGTACTATTTGCTCTTGGAACAATGGTTACTAAAAATGACTTCTTAGATAAAGACTCTATAGAGATTTTAGCAGATGAGTTCGAAGTAGAAGTAGAGACAATTAACCCACTTGATGAGTTGGATTATGTTGCACAATATGATGAAGTAGAGAATGAGAATGAAGTTGAGAGAGCACCAGTTGTTACAATTATGGGGCATGTTGACCACGGTAAAACTT
>JALVEV010000242.1 GCA_027030605.1 Campylobacteraceae bacterium
AATGGCAGTCTCTTGTGTGCAAACAGGTCAGAGTGTTACGGTGACAGTAGATCATATGGATGGTACCTTGACGTACGCTCCTAAACAAAATAAGTATGGTAGTGCACTTCCTATAACACAGCGTATTGCTGCAATTGGGATTATTCGTGTTTTTGTGCCTTACTCAGATGTACTCTCTCAACCAGGACAGTCACTAATAACGCACAATAGTATGTCTGGTTTTGACCCTAACGGTATTTCAGGAACAAGTAATTTTGGAGCATTAAATGAAAGTGAACTAGATAATACTAAGAATTTGACACTCTCGGCAGGTGGTGGATATTATGGTAAAACGTTTAGACGAGGGTGGAGTAATCGTCCCGATCAAGAGGCAGAGTGGGGAGGTGGACTTTGGCCTTATGGTGCAACCAACTCCTCTTATGCAGGTGCAGGTGATGGAGGTGTAGGTGCAGGGAGTATGTTTGGATCGTATGTGTTTTATGTCAATACTGGTGTAACAGATCAAACCAATGTAGAGCTTTGTGATGTCATTGATATTGATACCTATACTATGGAGAAGCTACGTACAACAGATGATTCTGCAACCTTTTTAGATGACAGTAAACATGCCATAGATATACAGTATGCCAATACTTATCAACTCACTGACCTTAATGTCTCGTATGCTATTGGATATGTGGGTACATGGCCACCAGACCCTTATACGGTACCTGGTGCAGCAGTAGGAAATGAGTGTAATGACAGCTCTGTGGTATGGTACCCAGATTATGTAAGCGCTAAAGCTGCTGCAGATGCGGCAGGTACAGATGTGAGCAAAGTTAAACTCTCTGTGCCTGTGTTGCCAGCAGGGAAAAGTTTGAGAATGCGTATTAAACAAAAAGCACGTGCAACGCACAGAGATGGTTCACCAATGATTCCTGGGGAACTACTGATTAACCATGCTTCCTATAAGAGTTCATTTTCTAATGATACGTATATACACACATCGTATCGTCCTAGAGATGAGACACAAACGCATTTATCGGCAGGAAATGGAGATAGACTAATTTTTGGTAGAGCCAAAGCACGCATTCAAAAATCTATGTCTCCTACTGCTTTAGGGCTTGGTGATGAGTCCAATGTAACACTCTCTCCTAGTTTTACCTTTGGTGGTAGTGGAGCAGGACTGAGTGTGGATGGGACATTGGTGATTGTTGACCTCCTTCCTGAAGGATTAGGATATAAAGCAGGCAGTACAGTGGGGAATTATGGAGGTACACCTTATGGTGAACCACTTGTTATCCCTAATCCAACAAATGCAGACTGTAATACCTATGCATCAACACTCCTCGCTCAAAATGTACCGTGTGGCACACTCAATGGTGGTACAGGCAAAGAGACTCTTTTAGTATGGGATTTGGGTACTGTAACCACAGGTACAGTGATGAGTGACCTTAACCTTACAAGTTATGTTAAAATAGATGCTCCTGCTGGAACACTGAAAAACTATGCACAGATAGAGTCAAGTATCGATAAAGCTACTCCAAGAATGAGAATAGCTAACTTCAATGTTACTGTTACTGTACCCTCTGCATTGCTTATTGATAAAGAGGTACTTACCCCGTTACATGAGATAAACAGTGGCGGACTTCTTAACTGGATGGAGTTTAGAGTAGGTGCACGTAATGGTGGAGGGACTAACCTTACAGATTTGGATATCATTGATATGATTCCCTTTAATGGAGATGGTGTAGCCAACAGTATCAACTTTACCCCACTAGGTGGTACAACCATTCAGACACAACGTACACCAGCAACAAGCTATACAGGTGACTTTGCCTTTGACAGTGTGACCTTTGATGACAATGGTATGTGTGATGCGACCAATGTAGAGTTTTGGTTTACCAAAGAGCCACAAGCAAGTCTTGATTTGGGACCAAGCGCACCAACCAATACCAAAGCAGA
>JALVEV010000243.1 GCA_027030605.1 Campylobacteraceae bacterium
CCCATAAAATAACCATCTAACCCTAGATTTAAAAAACTATTTTTATTATAATAAAGTAAAAATATTCTTTAAAGGAGGGTCTTATGAAAAAAAAAATTATTACTCTTACTCTACTATCTCTACTTAGCTCTACCCTATGGGCTGAAACAATTTTATCTTTAGGAGAACGAGAAAAAACCAATATTGACTATATGCCATCTAATGATGTGAGAGATACTTTAAAAATCAAACAAGACCCAACTCCTTTTACAAAAAACATTATTGGAATGAGTGATGAAGAGCAACTTGAATATGATAGAATCTACAATGAAAAGTTCTTCGCTCCATGGAATCAAGGTTCAGTCCAACTCTCAAAGGGTTCAGCAACATGGCAATTTAAATATGCAAGAGAGAAAACCTATCGAAGTGATGGACAACTTATTCCTAAGAGCTGGTACAACTATGTCATAGACAACTCTAACTTTAAAGAGTTTAAAACCCTAAATATACCTGCTATTACTATACGACATACCGATTTGCGACTTTTTCCTAGTAGTCGAGGTATCTACTACGACCCAAATCGTGCTGGAGAGGGGTTTCCATTTGATTACTCTCAAAACTCAGCATTACATATCAATACCCCTCTTATGGTCTCTCACTACTCAAAAGATAAACTTTGGGTATATGTAGAGGCTCCATTTGCCTCTGGGTGGGTTAAGGTTGAAGATATTGCTTTTGTAGATAATAAATTTCAACAAGCTTTCCAAAATGGAGACTATGCCATTACGGTTAAAGACAATCTAAACCTTTCAGATGAAAATGGCGAAATCTCTTTAGTCAAGATGGGAAGTATCTTCCCTATTGACCCAGAGACAAAGAAGTATATTGTTGCCAAAAAAGATGAAAAGGGTTTTGCTAAAATCGAAAAAGTAACCGTTAATGATATTGATATTATCGCCTACAAACCTATTAAATTTAACCCATTTAACATCGCCTATATCTCAAAACAACTTGTAGGTGAACCTTACGGTTGGGGTGGGAAAGAGAAGTGCCGTGACTGCTCTGCTTTAACCCAAGACTTCTTTGCCCCTTTTGGTATTTACCTACCAAGAAACTCTCGACAACAAGCAAAAGCAGGAACAGAGTTTGTCTCTCTTCGAGGACTAAGCCCAGAGGAGAAAAAAAAGACTATTTTAAGCTATGCAAAGCCTTTCCGTTCTATGCTCTTTGTTCCAGGTCACATTACCCTCTATCTAGGTGAAAAAGATGGTGAACCTATTATCCTACACAACTACTGGGGGGTACGTCTAAACGATGGGAGTAAAAGAGTTATGGGTAGAGCGATTATTACGACTACTAAACCAGGGGCTGAACTGCCTGATGTTAAGAAGAAGAGTATGCTGATAAATACGCTTACTGGGGTGGTTAATTTTTAAGGTATAGTAATCAATAACTACTACACCCAGGGCTATCTGCATTTCCTCCTGCAAAGTAGTTTCCATCAAAACTCACCAAAGAGTATTCACGGTCATCTCCAAGAGACTCTTTTAACCCCTCTATGGACAAAAATCCAAGCGAGTCAGCACCAATGTATTTGGCTATCTCTTCGGGGGTTTTATAAGAGGAGATAAGCTCCTCTTTGGTTGCAGTATCTATTCCGTAACGACAAGGGTACTTAATCTCAGGAGCAGCGATTCTCATGTGAACCTCAGTTGCTCCTGCCTCTTTTAACATTCTTACTATCTGCTTAGAGGTTGTTCCACGTACCAACGAGTCATCGACAATAGCCACTCTTTTACCTGCTATCATATCTTTAATAGGAGAGAGTTTTAGCTTGACTTTAAGGTCACGTATCTCTTGGCTAGGCTCAATAAAGGTACGCCCAACATAGTGGTTACGCACAATTCCCATCTCAAAAGGAATACCCATACCATCGGCATACCCTTTTGCCGCTGCCACACCTGAGTCTGGAACAGGAAGAACTAAATCAATGTCAGCAGGAGTCTCTTTTGCCAACTGTTTACCCATCTCTAAACGCATATTGTAAACCGTTTTACCATCTATAATAGAGTCAGGACGTGCAAAATAGATGTACTCAAAAGCACAAGGGTGTGGGTCTGGTTCAAATATCATTTTTGAGATAGGCTCTCTCTCTTTTTCAAAAATCAGCATCTCTCCTGGTTTGACATCTCGAATAAACTCTGCCCCTACCAAATCAAACGCACACGTCTCCGAAGCGACAATATATCCACCACCTTTAAGCTTTCCAAGACTAAGAGGACGAATTCCAAAACGGTCACGTATAACAAACATTTTACTACGACTCTGAATTGCTAAACAGTATGCACCCTCAATCTTGTTTAACATACTAACAATACGAGCTTTGAGTTTATTTTTCTCACTTTTTGCAATGAGGTGAACTATATTTTCAGTATCCATATCGGTCTGAAAGATAGCCCCTTTTTCAATGAGTTCATCACGAACCTCATATTTGTTGGTCAAGTTTCCATTGTGTGCTACAGAGATGGAACCTAACTTATATTTGGCAAAGACAGGTTGAGCATCTAAAACAGAGTCTTTCCCTGCTGTAGAGTAACGGTTATGACCAATGGCACAAGAGCCTGTGAGCAAATCAAGGTCATCTTGTTTAAAGACCTCTGTTACTAAACCTCGTTTTTTAATCAGGTGAATTCGCTTCCCATCAGCCGATGAGATACCTGAAGACTCCTGCCCTCGATGTTGCATAGCAAAGAGTGCGTAGTAAGCAATCTGTGCTGCATTTTCAGCTCCGTAAACCCCTACAATGGCACACATACTATATTCCCAAACAGTCGTTAATCGAGTAGAGACCACTCTCTTTATCAACCAACCAAGCAGCAGCTCGTATTGCACCTTTTGAGAAGGTCTCACGACTTGTTGCTGTATGGTTCAACTCTAGAAACTCACCATCATTGTAAAAGCCAACGGTATGCCGTCCTACAATGTCGCCACCACGCAGTGCCATCACTGCAATCTCATCTTTGGTTCTAGCCCCAATCTGTCCATCTCTTCCAGAGATACGAACAGCATCTAAGTCAAGCCCCCTACCCTTAGCAGCAAACTCACCCAAAGTCAAAGCTGTTCCTGATGGAGAGTCAACTTTATGTCGATGGTGTTGCTCTACAATCTCAATGTCAAAATCTTTAAGCGTTGCCGATACCTGCTCTACCAGTTGCTTAAGCAGAGCTATACCTGCTGACATGTTTGACGAGTAAAGCACTGCCATCTCTTTTGAAGCTTCAGCTAAGAGGTTCTGTTGATGCTCATTAAACCCAGTAGTTGCAATGACTAATGGCGTAGGATTTTCAAGTGCAGTCTCTAAAAGCTCTTGTGTCGCCACAGGTGCAGAGAAGTCAATAACCACATCACAGTTTTCAAGAAAAGTTTTCATATCGTTAGTTATAAGTGTTGTCTCTGGTACAGCTACCTTTAACTCATCAAAGACGTGTAAAACACTCAATTCTAAACCATCTGTCTCTAGTACATTCTTAATAAGGTGTGCACCCATTCGCCCTGTACTACCTAATATTCCGACTTTTGCCATGTTATTTCCTAGCGTTAAAAATTATTTGGGATTATACATGATTTTTTATAAGGGGGTGTTTGTGGGGTCATTTTATAGTACCCCTATTTTATGCTTTATTTGGTTTTGTCGGTGCAATAGCAATTGCACCCTATGCCAACTCCTGAATATAAGAGATAACCTGCAACGCAGCTACTGCACCATCTCCTGCTGCTGAGACTACTTGTTTTGGTGCTTGGATTCTCATGTCACCTGCACAGAATAGTCCTTTTACATTAGTTTTCATATTCAAATCGACTACTACTTGACCCCAATTGTTTACTTCACAGATAAACTCACCATTTTCATCTCTAAGAACCTCATTTCTTACATTATGACCAACAAAGACAAAGAGACCAGTGTTTTTCATATCGATAATCTCATTAGTTTTTAGGTTTCTAATCTTGACACCCTCTAGCCCCATTACTCCACCATACGCCTCTTCTATAACAGAGTCGGTAATAAGATGTATATTCTCTTTTCTCTTAACACGTTCAAGTGTTGGAGGAGCTGCTCTAAACTCATCTCTTCTATGAACAACATAGACATCTGAACAGATATTTGAGAGGTAAAATGCCTCCTCTAGGGCTGTATCTCCTCCACCTAAAACGGTTACAGGTTTATCTTTGTAAAAAAAGCCATCACAAGTAGCACAGGTACTTACCCCTTTTCCAAAGAACTCATCTTCACCCTTGAATCCTGCTCGTTTTGGGGTTGAACCTGTAGCTACAATAGCTGTTAGAGCCTCTACAGTTTCACCACCCTCTAAAGTAATGGTAAAGTGTTCGCCCGTTTTAGCTACACGCTCAACCTTTTTCATCTCATGCTTTAGTCCAAAGTGAAAACACTGCTCTTGCCAAGTCTCCATAAAGTCCATACCTGTTTTGCCATGCTCAAAAAAACCTGGATAGTTCTCTATCTCAGAACTTTGAGTAATCTGCCCACCAGGCATTCCCATCTCAAACATGGTAACCTTTTTAAGACCTCCACGAGTTGTATAGAGTCCTGCTGTAAGACCTGCTGGTCCTCCACCGATAATTGCACAATCCAACATAGTAATATTCCTTAATGTAAATTTTTATGAAAATAATGGAGCGATGATTTTAATAAAGATTTGAAAGTCATAGATTTAATTTTTAATGAAGTATAGATTAATACACCCCCAAGCTAAAGCTTAGGAGTGAACTAAGACTATAAAATAGCGTTTAGTTTTTCAGCAAATGCATCTTTAGAAGCTGCACCAACCATTTGGTCTACAAGTTCACCATCTTTGAAGAAAAGAATAGCAGGGATAGAACGGATTCCATATTTTACAGAAATCTCTTGTTGCTCATCTGTATTTACTTTTGCAATGGTAGCTTTACCATCAAACTCTTCTGCTAGTTCTTCTACAACTGGAGCAATCATTCTACAAGGTCCACACCATGGAGCCCAAAAGTCTACCATTGTTACACCCTCTTTAATTGTTGCTTCAAAGTTGTCTTGTGTTAATTCAACATATTTTGCCATGTTTCTCATTCCTTAAATTTAAAATTTTAATCAATGTTGCCATTGTACATTAATTATGTTTATATCTTATGTAGTTCATAAGATAAACTAAGCGATTTATAGCCTAACTAAATTAATTTGTCAAGTCTAAGAGAGAAAAATCTCTCTATATTGTGCCGAACGGCTACCTTTTTCAGCTTTGGTCTGCTCACCTTTTACGGTATAGACAAACGATATCTTGGGATTTGAGGTACTATTTCTATTGGCTCTGTGTAGAAGTTTACAATGAAATAGAACCACATCTCCAGCCTCTAAATTACTACTCACTTTTGTTTCTATAAGTGACATATTGAGAGGGTTATCTTCTAAAAAGTACTCTTTCTCTCCAAACTGTTCAGCCAAAAACTGCATGGTGTGACTTTTGGGGATAAATTCTAAGACTCCATTATCTAAATTCTCTTGCCCCAATGCCAACCAAACACTCACTAAATTATCGTCACTGTACGACCAATATCGTCTATCTTGATGCCAAGAGGTCTCACTATGAGGACTTGGCATTTTAGTCATGATTGAGTTGTGATGTGCAGTGGTTAGTACCACCTCATCATCTAAAACCTGTTTTAAGATAGGACGTATCTTCTCATTTTCCATCCACTCTTTAAAAAGAATATCTCGGTCATAAACCTGACGTAGTCGCCGAACTTGGCTCTCTTTTTTTATACTAGAGTAATCAACAACATCACGACGATACTCCAATGACTTCTCATCATAACCCAACTCTGTCTCTATAGGTTCTATGCGATGTTTTAGGTGAGCTTTTGCCACATCTAAAATCGCTTCACACTTCTCAACTTCAAGAAAATTACGTAAAATCAAAAAACCATTTTGTTGAAACTCTTGAAGTTGAAGTGGAGTTAGTGTCATAAGCGAACCTTTTTTTATTTATAGGTTTATATTATAACAATTTTTTCTTACTCATGGGCATTTTCCATAATTTGTTGGTTAATATCTTTTTTACTGTAATTACTTTGCATATCTAACTCACCAATTAAATCTGAACGTATAAAAATAGTCAATTTTGCTAATGCTTCATAAACTAACTCTACATCACTGCTACTTACCTCTTTATCCTGTATAATAGTCTCATTCAGTACATCTAAAAAGTTTCTATACTCATGAAGTACTTCAGGAGAGGCGACAATAGCTAAATGATGCGTATGAAAACGGAGTTTCATCAACTCTTTTTTATTAATCTCATCTAAAAGCAAAATCTCTTCAATATTATTTATCAGATTTTGATAAATCTCTGTCTTTAACTCAATAAACTTTACACTCTGCTCTTTTTCTAACTCAACAGAGGTCTGTTTATTGAGTAGCATAGCCGTAATTAGAATAGTTGCAATAGTACCAAGAACAACTAAGATAATCTCTTGCGTAAAAGGCATATTATCACTCATATGGTAAGCCAATCTTAAAAAGAGATATCCTCCAACAAAAACGATACCACTTAGTACCATTAAAACAACATTATTTTTCCACCAACTATTCATTTAGCCTCTTTTGTTTTTAATTAGAACTATCGTCCTCTAATGGAACAACCTCTACTGCTTCGATTACAGGTTCAACCTTCTCAACTACAGGTACTATCTCTTCATCAGCAGGTAGAACCTCTACTGCTTTTACAGGAGCATCTGCCTCTACAGGGTCAACAACCACAACAGGTGTAGCATCTTTTGGTTTTTTAATTGCATGTACCACATCTATCTCTGGTTTCACTTTGGTAACTACCACAGCCTTTTTCTCATCAATAGGAGCAACAAGCACTTCAGCTTTAACATCCTCTTTATCTACTTTAGGAGCCACTGAAGATTGCTTTGCTGGTTGTGTACAACCACTCATTGCTACTAAAATTACTCCCAATACAATTAAACTTCTTTTCATCTTTAATCCTTTCTATATAATTTGCACTACAATTATATATAATTTTTCTCATATAAAATGCCACTTTAGTAACATTTTATATTTTTTACTGTTTTAAATACTTCTGGCAATAAACCATCTCCCACCCCCAAAAGACAATAACAACTTTTTGAAGTTTTAACCCTCTATTTGTAAAATTAGTTACAAGCTCATCTTTTTTATAATCATCTAACTGTTTCTGAGCATCTTTTACAAGGCTCTCTATAACTTTAGATGTTGGAGTATCTCCTCTTTTAATATATTTAAACTCTACCAATCCCACATACTCAACATAAGGATTTAGAGGCTTTAGTAAAATATCGGCAAAGCCCTTATTTAACTCCTCTTCACTCTTTACCACATAATATGGGGTTAGAGATAGATAGGCTAAATACATTGATTTAACTGTCTGTTCAGTATAGATATAGTCTCTTATGCCTGTATTCTCTTTTATTTGAGTGGCTAAGTATTTAAAGATATTTAGCTCTCCTTGCAAAGCAAATTTTTTAAACTCCTCTTCTAACTTGCTTATATTGATAGTAAAGACCTTTTCTAACTCCAAAGCAGACTTTAGAAACTCAATATCTATTCTTTTTATTGTCTCATTTGGAATATAAAGGTTTAAATCTAAATCTCTATCTTTTATGGTTACAAGCCCTAGATAAAAAAGAAGTGATTTAAAGTTGTTCTCTTGGCT
>JALVEV010000244.1 GCA_027030605.1 Campylobacteraceae bacterium
GCTGTACTCCTTTACTATGTTTGCACTCTCTTCTCTGTAAAGTTTACCTAAACCATACTCTGCTTTGTCGTATTCCCAAGTATAGGTGCTGTTGTTGCTATACTGTTTTACTTTTCTACCGATTTTATCATACATAAATCTAAAGGTATGCCCTTTCGCATCGGTCTGTTCTATCAAGTTACCTAAAGCATCGTATTTGTACTGCCAGTAACCCATATCTGGGTCATTCATGGAGGTTTTGTTTCCTAAAATATCGTAGGTCATGCTTATTTTGTAGTCACTTCTGTCATTAGGTACTGTTGAGACAAGATTTCCAATACTGTCATATTCATATCTATAATAGATAGGACTAGAGAATTCTTTTACGTGAATAACTTTACCCAACACATTTTTAGTAATCATCTTAGTATTTTGATGTTCATTGTTCCATATTTGGAGGATATTTTTATAATAAGAGAAACTTTCACGAGTGATTCCGTCGTAAGCTACATGTATTGTTCTACCCAAAATATCATAGGTATAGACGGTATAGACTACACTCTCTCCACTAACATAGGGGTCTGTTTGAGCATAGAGTTGACCTAGAGCGTTATAGTAAAAGTCCTCATAGAGTGTTTTTCCATCAAATCTTTGTGTCTCTACACGAATTTTTCTATCTAAACTATCATAATATGTCTTTATGTAGGGAGACCCACTGGCTTTAACGGTGATGCTATATTTACTTCGATCGCCCAAACTTTCTAAATAGGATGGTTGCGTGTAAGAGCTGTCTAGTCGGTAGTTTGTACTAACAGTTGTACCATCTGCTCTTGTCTCTTTTATGACTTTTCCCCAACCATCATAACTCCAAGAGACCGTCTCTCCGTTCGCATCGGTTTTTGACAACAGGTTACCTGTCGTTGGGTCATAGACATTGTTTAGTCTGTTACGATGCCCCAAAGGGTTGGTAACATTAAGAAGAAATCTTCCATCGCTATCATAGGTATAGCGTGTTACTCTCTCTCCTCCGTTAAGCGTAGGGGCTTTAATTTTTTTTGTAATGATATTTCCATGGGTATCATACTCGAAACTTTTAGTTAAACGTAAAGCATGATTTGGCTCAACCGTTTCGCTTTTTAATATACCATTTGAGTAGTAGGTAAAAGAGGACTCTCGTGTTTGGCTTCCTCCTACACCACCTCTATGAATCACTTTTGCATCGGTTAGTCGTCCTAATATCCACTCATACTCATTGTTATCATAACTGCTTATGGTGGTTTTACTAAACTCCTCTCTATTATTTTTAGTGGTAGTAGTCATTTTGAGTACGTTACCAAAGTTGTCGTACTCAGTATAGTTGGTTATAATACTCTTAATGTATTTACCATTTTTTACCTCATACTCATCTTCTCTCTTCTCTGTTGGTCGGACGGTATAGAGTTTGTTGTTAGGATTATAGAGCGTCTCCATTTGAACGGTAGAGCTGTTAATTTTATGATTATTGACATAGGTTGAACTCCTCTCTACTGTTCCTGTTAAAGGGAACTCTTGATAAAAAGTGGTAACTACTCTACTTTTGGTTTTTTGGTTCTCAGTCGTTATCTGTTTAAAACCTAGACTACCTCTTTTAAGATTAAACTTTAGTCCACTATAGGTATAGGTGTCAATGCTCTCTCCACTTTCACCTCTGTTGTCATGGTAGATAACATCCGACACAGCATACATAGAGGTTTTTAGATTAACATCAAACTGATTACGTGTGGTATCTTTACTATAGAAACTACCTCCACTGTTTAAGTGTTTGTAGTTAATGCTAATCTTATTGTTAAAGGAGTCTTTTACTTCTGCTATAACCATTGGTCTGTTTTGGTTAATATATATGGGGCTTCCATTGGTAGTGTTGACAATATCGACTAAGCCATCTCCGTTAAAGTCGGCAAACTGTCTATTTGCATAGTCACCTGTAAGAGGAACTTGTGAACTTCTTACAAAAATAAAACCTGTAGTATTTCGCCATATGACATCGTTACTATCTTTTTTAACAAGATAGATGTCGATTAACCCGTCACCATTCATGTCTGCAAATTTTAACGCTTTAAACTCATCATCATTGACACTCATAGGTAAAGTAATCTTGGTAAAAGTAGCATCTGTACCATGATTTTTCCAAACAACTATTTTGTCATCAACTTTTTGAATAATCTCAACATAACCATCACCATTTAAGTCGGCAAATTTTATTTCATCTTTTTCGGCTGTTAAATTAATGGTATGTTTATTCCAACCTGCATTACCATTACCTAAATATAAGGCTGTTTGAGTAAAACTACTATTGTTTGCTATATTAACTACATCAATTAACCCATCACCATTTATGTCTATCATAAATGAGGTTATATTAGAAGCATCATCCTCTAACTTTAAACTACTGTGTCTTGAAAAACCCCCATACCCATCGGAGAGTTGAATTGTAATATAGTTACTGTCAAACAAATTTACAAAACTAGATAAGAGTTTTGTGATATAGACAATATCTAAATAGCCGTCATTGTTTATATCTGTAAAACTAACTTTACTATTATCGTTAATACCTGTATGAAGACGAACTTCCCTATCAAATGTTCCATCACCACGATTCTTTAGAAGATAGGCTCTATCGTTTTTCCAATAATAGATATCTACATATCCGTCATTGTTCATGTCAACAAAACGAATATATTTCATATCTCTTCTAATATCAGGATGATGACTACTTTGAGTAAAGACCCCCTCTCCATTGTTTAACCAAATATTGTCATCGCCTCCATCTACTTCATAGATGTCAACGTCACCATCGCTGTCAATATCTATGAGTTTAAGGTCACTGGGTATTGCATCTATACCTATGGTACGAGTGTAGTTTAGTGAACCTCTATTATTGAGGTAGAGATATACTTTTTTACTTTTACTTACTAAGACATCACTAAAGCCATCTCCGTTAAAATCGGCTATTTTTGCTTCACCCTTTTCTATTTCTGTATTAGCAAAACTATTTTGAGCTTCAAATATAGGATTAACGAAATTTTCTCCTTGCCAAATAAACTGTAATGGGTTGCTACAACTAGACTCTCCATTGCACTCTTGAAGAGAAGCCAGTTTTAGAATTTCATCGGAACCTTGTATTACATACTTAAGCTTATATTGTCGAAATAGGCTTCCTGCAGAACGTATGGTTATAGAAGAGAGCTTCTTTGTAAAGCTTTGATTGGCACCTTTTTTATAACCATAGCGTACATCTTCTCTACCTTCATAGTTAAACGTTATGGTATTGATACCCTCTGCATAGTCAATAGTAGAGATACGCATACCGTTAATATCATTGATGTAGTTAAAGTTTATAGCATTGTGAAATCGGTCTTCTATCTTTGTTATTGCCCATGTCGTATTTTTATTTGCTATTTTATCGACACTGGCATAGGTATAGATATCTCCTGACTTTAGCCTAACTTTAAAATAACTGGGGTTAGCATGGTCTCCGTGTAGCGTTATTTTTGAATAACTCTCTATTTGCGTCCTATACTCACCATTACCTATCTCTATAAGACGTTTTCCATCCATACAGTAGTTGTCTTTAGCATCATAGAGTACAGGTCTGTTAAACCCATCGGTTACAACGGTAGAACCACAACGAGAGATGCTACTAAGCCCTGCAATGCTCCATCCTAATCCTAGCAAACCATTAGCACCACCAGAGTTGTAAACCAGTGAAAGCTTAGGTGCAACACCAGCTATACCTACAGGTGTTTCAATCTCAACACTGTAGTTTAATGAACCTTGATTAACAGACAATGCACCTTTTAAATTAACAACAGATGAAGCATAAGTAATCGTAGCAAAAAGAGATAGCAAAACAATATAGCGTTCTATAAACTTAAAATAGGGGGGGGTAAATTTCATTATTTCCTGACCTTTTTAATAAAATATCAGAACTATAACTTAAAAATTATAATTATCTTATATGATTTATTATTTAATAGTATAAATTAATATAATATAAAATTTTAATTTGTTTTTATTTATTAAGTTAATATCTTCTGCTCGTAAAAACAAAAGCAATAAACCCTCTTTTGGGTAGGCTCTCTGCCTACCCTTTTAAATCTTGTTTTATATATCAGGTATAGCAGGTGGAACTTTCTCTTTCTCACTTACCACAGGTGATTTAGGTACATTTTGTTCAGTAGTATCTGTCGGCTTAGAATTTCCCCCACACCCTACAAATAGTAAAAGCATCAATCCTAAAACTGTTTTATATATTGTTCTCATCTAGTTCTCCTTTGGTGTTAATTTTTTTGTTATGACTGTATCGTCAGAGAAAAAGCTTATGTATGTTGTGTTGTTAAGGTCAAAGATTAGACCTCGGTGTTCACCCCAATTTTCATTGTTAGCTTGAATCTCTTTGTAACTTTTTAGTGAATCGTTCTCTATTTGGTAGACTCCTAAATGGTTTGAGTTTGAGCCTTGCTCATAGCTAGAGAATGGAAAAGCAAAAAGATGGTCAGAAGCTCTGTAGGCTAAAGCTTTATGATTCTCTTCTACTTCAGAGTGGGTGTTTTTACCTAAAGTAATGCTATCTAAAGAGCTTGGGTTTTCAAAGTCTGAAATGTCAAAGAGTTCTATCTTTACACCTTTTCTGTTTCCCTCACTATCTGCATCTTGACCGATTCCTAAGAGTTTGTCATTGTCAATAGGGTGTAGGTAGGCAGAGTAACCATTTACTTTAAGTTCACCCATCTTTTTAGGGGCTTTTGGGTTAGATAGGTCAATGGTGTAGAGAGGGTCGGTTGTTTTGTAGGTCACAAGGTAGGCTTTCTCTCCCATAAATCTAACAGACTTAATGGTCTCTCCCTCTTTTCCAAGACCCGAGAGAACTCCCTCTATATTTAGTAAGTTGTTACTCTCTTTGAGTGTATAAAGAGAGTTTTTAGTTCCTGTAGCTCCCCATGAAAAGCCCTCTGTGGTTGCAATGCGTAAGATGTTTTGGTATTCAGAGAGTGAAAATTGATTTAACGCTGTTCCATAAACTGAACCTACTGCTCTGTATGATAAATCTGCATCAAAATTAAACTTGTAGATGCTAGAGCGACTTTTGAAGTTGTTGAAGTCGTAGTAGTAAGGGTACTCATTTGAAACTAAATAGAGTGATTTAGGTGAAGCATACTCTACCGATGAGTTTCCTATAAACGATGTAGTGTTGATGTACTCCCCTGTAGTTAAAGAGAATTGAGAGATACTACTTATGGTTGTTGTCTGTTTTTTCTTTGAAGAGGTGTAGAGTCTCTTTGGAGTAACTAAGTTCTGCTTTGCAAGGTCAGTACCCTCAATTTTTGGTAGAAGTTGATTAACGGTTACATTTGGTTTGTCATAGTTATAACGAAAATATCCATTGTCATCTTTGTTAATAGCATAACACTCTGCATAAGGGTTTTTATCTTGATAATCGTATGTCTCTATGTTTCCTGATATATAATCTTTACAGACTTTTGAAGGTGTAAAGTACTCTTTAGGGTACTCTATGTTGTATTTTGGACTAAATGTTGTAACTGTGTAGAGTTTGTCATTGATAATTCGTGAGTTTTTTAAATAACCATCTATCTTATGTTCTGATACTTTTTTGATATTTTTTATATCTGTAACATCAAAAATAGTCACTACTGCATCTGTTGCTCTTGATGGAACAATACTATCAGGAGTAACTTTAACCTCTTTAGTATAAGCTAAAAGAACTGTGAGTTTGTTATTGTTAAGATAGAATGATTTAATATTGTAGTTTTCAGAAAATGCAATTTTACCTAAGGTCGTGTTACTCTCTTGTGCTAATGCTTCAAATGAACCAATATTAATATGGTCTCTTATGCCTTTTGATTTGCCTACATAAAAAACATACTTGTCATTATGTTTTAAAATATCAGACTCATCGACGCTCTCCTCTTGTAGGTTTGTTCCACTTGCATTGGTTGCTCCTCTTGCAGAGTCATTAGAACCTGTATCGAGAGTAACATAGTTTGGAAGTTCAAGAGCAGTATTTGTTCTAATTCCAATAAGAGGTTCTATACCACAAACAAGTCGTTGAGAGAGTGTTGCCATCTCTTTTATGTACGCCTCTAATGAAGCACTATCTTTAAAGGTATGTAGTTTTGAAGCCTCTTTGGCTACAGAGATATTTTTGTCATTTGGAGCTTTAACCCAAATACCATCGGAGTTTTTAATGTGTCCTAGTTTAGGAAACTCTGAACTCTCTTGTGTTGGGTCAGAGAGTTCCCATTGGTTATTGCTATATTTCCATGCTGTCATACCCTCAAAAATATCAGCAGATACTACGGTGTCAACAGGTAGAGAGATAAGATTCCAACCCTTTTTAAGTTCAATAACATCAGCATTTTTGTTGTTGGTTGGTTCACCATTTAGTTTTTTATCTTCAAAAACCATTGTCCAATCTTTTTTAGACTTAACCCAAAAACCATGCCATGTTTTTAGCTTTCTAAGCTTTCCAATCTTTTTGTTCTCTATCCTATTTTGAATAGAAGCATCAGGAGAGTAGGCTAACCATTTTTGAGTTTTAGCATCAAAGTGCCAAACTTGCTCCACGTTCTCTTTTGTAAATTTTGACATATCTGTCAAAGGTATGGAAGAGCCTATAAGTTGCCAACCTTTTTTTACTAGTAGAACAGAGTCTGCCATACTTAGTGAGAAAAGAAGGGTTATGAGTATAATTATCTTTTTCATGTGTGTTCCTTGTTAAAATAGATATTTTGCAAAACTTTTTGGAATCGGAGACTTTAGTCCAATACCATTGAATTAGCGAGGCTCTGTGCTTTGCACTCTCTGTGAGAAAGCCTTCGATTCCATAAAGAAATACCTATTTTTCGGAATCGGAGTGTTTACACCCGAACTATTTTAGGCTTATTTCATTGGCATTGGGCTAAAGCCATCGGTTCCTAGTTTGCTTAGTCTAACTCTATTATAAAAAAATGTATAAAAGATGTAGAGTTAGAATTTAATAGTAAATTTGCTAAATCTTTTAGTAGATTCAACCATAAGCCTACCTCTCATCTCTTTCTCTATAATGGTCTTAGCAATGTAGAGTCCTATGCCATCATGATTCTCTTTGGTTGAAAAGTATGGTTCAAAAATCTTTACTTGGTTGCTTTTACTAATACCTCCTGCATTGTCTTTAATGGTAATGCTATTTTTATCAATCTCAATTTCAATCTTTGGATTTACCCTTTGTTGTTGAACAAGAGCATCTTTTGCATTGTTAATAAGGTTTAAAATAACCTGTTCAAACTCATTTCTGTTGTAGAAGAGGCTAAAATCTTCTCTTGTTTGAAGCTCTATTTTAATATTACACTTTTTAAGAGTAGAACTTAAAATAGTTAAGACACTCTCACAACTCTCCTCTACACTAAAATGCTCTCGCTCTTTAGTAGGATTGTAAAAATTACGAAAGGTTTCAATATTTTTAGACATATACTCAATCTGCTCACTAGCCTCTTTCAGTGTCTCTTTTAGCTCTTGATTCTCATGATAAAAGCTCTTAATATGCATAAGCGAGTATGACAAAAATGTAAGTGGCTGTCTCCATTGGTGGGCGATAATTGAAATCATCTCACCCATCGAGGCTAAGCGTGACTGTTGAAGTAGTAGGGTCT
>JALVEV010000245.1 GCA_027030605.1 Campylobacteraceae bacterium
TTTCCTTTTGGAGAGGTGTTGGAGCTTACTTAACCTCTCTAACACACCGAACCCCACCATTAGTTCCATCGACCCAACTATTAATCTCTCCTATGGGCTTAGTGTTATGGGTATTGATAGAGACTATTTTTTCTCCTCTTGCTCCTATAACTCTTGGACAGGCTTTGATGGTGTAGTAGGGGGTAATATTTACTGACTTTGTAGCGATGACGAAGCGTTGGTTTTCAGATGCTGTTGGAACTCTCCAATCACTATGACCTGCAAATGTTAAGTTTTCACAATGTTTAAAAACAGCCTCTCTAATAAAAGCTTCGGTATTGGTAGGTTTTTTAGGAAATCCTTTGCAACCATCAAACTCTTTAAACTCACTTCCATTGACCCACTCTAGTTTGGTTTTTGTATCGGTAATGGTAATTTCATCATTTAGATTTGTAATTTTAAAACGGTTACTTTTTGGTTTTGGAGAACAGGCTATAAAGAGTGAGAGAGTTATGAGTGGGAGTAGGTATCTTTTTGAGATTTTCATATTTTTTCCTTAATTGTTTTTATAATCATACCAATAAATTTTTAGAACAAAGGTTGCTTTATGCTATAATCCTTTTTATGAAAAAAGAGACAGAGATTTTAATTTTGGGTGCAGGTGCTAGTGGGTTGATGTTGGCTGCACTATTAGAGCGAGATGACTACCTTATTGTGGACAACAACCCAAAGATAGGTTCTAAAATCTTAGTCTCAGGTGGGGGTAAGTGTAACATTACCAATGGTAACCTAAAAGCTAAAAACTATTTAGGAGAGCAACGTTTTGTACGTAATGTACTTAAACGTTTTGATAACTATGACCTTTTAGCTTGGTTAGAAGAGCGTCGCTTAAAACCGATTGTTCGTAAAAATCATCAATACTTTTGTGAACATTCAGCTAAAGAGTTAGTAAGCGTACTAGAAAGAGAGATAGCTCGTAAAAAGGTTCTGCTTAATCTTGAGGTAAAAGAGGTTAAGAGAGCAAAGAGGGGTTTTGAGGTTATAACAAACAGAGGAACTATTGTTGCTAAAAAAATAGTTGTTGCAACAGGTGGACTTAGTTTTCCTAAACTTGGAGCTACCTCAATAGGTTATGAGATAGCTAAATCATTTGGGCATAAGGTCTCAACCCTCTCAGCAGGTTTAGTAGGCTTTACAGTGCAACCTGAAGAGTTCTTTTTTAAGGCGTTGAGTGGAATTGCTATTGAGGTGACGGTAACAGTAGGGGAGAAAGTGATAAATGGCTCATTACTTTTTGCTCATAAAGGAATATCGGGTCCAGCTATTTTAGATGCTTCGTTGTATTGGCAAAAGGGAAAGATAGCTATAGATTTTATTCCCTCTGTTAATTTAGAGGCTGTTAAATCTTCTAAAAAAAATATCTCTCGTGTTTTAGGGCTTCCAAATAGGGTGGCTAAAGCATTTTTAGAGAAGTTGAATGTAGAAGATAGAGCTTGTAAAGAGTTAGATGCAGAAGAGTGGAAAAAAGTGGAAACTCTTAAATGGTATAGTTTTGCTCCTGCTGGTACATTTGGCTACTCTAAGGCAGAGGTGACTAAAGGAGGAGTAGTTCTTGATGAGGTAGATGCCTCAAATATGATGAGTAGAAAGGTAGAGAATTTGTATTTTATAGGAGAGGTTTTGGATGTAACGGGTGAACTTGGTGGTTATAATTTTCAATGGGCATTTTCATCGGCTTATGTCTGTGCTAAAGGGTTAAATAGATGAAAAAAAACATACTAATAGCTCTTGTTCTGTTTATAACTGGGTGTGTAACACCTCAACCAAAAGCTAAAACAGTTAGCTATGAACAAAACAGTAGCCAAACTTTAGAGCATAACAAAAGTGCAGTTATGGAAAAAAAGG
>JALVEV010000246.1 GCA_027030605.1 Campylobacteraceae bacterium
TGCAGGAGACTTAGTTGTAGCAGGAGTTATCTTAACAGGAGAGGTCGAAGGGCTTATGGACTCAAAAACCCTCTCTGAAAAAAGACGAGAAGAGCTTTACCCAATTATTATAGAGAACTCTCTACATCACATTGTCTCATTTTCACCACAAGAGATTGACAATAAAGGGCTAAGTGCTTGTTTAGCTGAAGGCTTAGAGTCTATACAAGAGCATCTCAAGGCACAAATCTATCTTTTCGATGGAAACCAAACCTTTGGAGTTTTAGGTATCTCAACTATGGTTAAAGCAGACAGTAAAGTAGCTGAAGTATCAGCTGCAAGTATCTTAGCTAAAGTAACTCATGACCGAGCAATTATAGAAGCAAGTAAAAAATTTCCTCTTTATGGGTTCGAGAAGCATAAAGGGTATGGAACAAAAGCTCATATAGAAGCTATTAAAGAGCATGGCTACTGTGAGGTTCACCGACGCTCTTTTAAAGTTAAAACTCTCTGTTAAGCTCTTCTCTAGTAATAATCAATGTTAACATTAACATCATCAAGACTCCCCATAATGACAAAGAGGGAATAGAAGAGCTATAGTTCTTACAATCACACTCCTCTTCAGAGGTAGAAGCCTCCTCAGAATCTGAACACTCCTCCTCATAAATAGGAATACAAAATGTTGCAGGATTTGGGTCGACCTCTCCATCGTTGTTAACAGAAGCATATTGAAATGATGCATCACCAACAAAATTAGAATTAGGCTCAAACTTTAAACAATTAGCCTCATCAACACTTAAAACTTGACCCTCCTCTACCTCTGTCTCTCCATCATCTAAATAGAGTACACCTGCTGAGGGGTCAGGAAGTGAAATAATTTTAAAACACTCAACATCTTCTCCCTCATAAGTACCAGAAAGATTTAAAATATCAACTGGTCCCATACTATTTGCTACAGCTATATTCTCTTTATCATCAGTTTCAAATTTACTATTAGATGTCGATTCTGCTTCTGCTATGACAACTAAAAGTAGTGAAAAGAGTAATACTGTTTTTATAAAAAGTTTCATCTCTACTCCTATTTTGTTATATAATATTATTTTTTATTATATAATATTTTAACTTCAATCTTATACCTATTGAGAATAATGTAACCATTTTGTAATCAATTTATTTTATACTTACCCAAATTATTCAAACAAAGGAGTCTTCAAATGAAAAAAATTCTACTTTCTACAGTAGCTGTTCTAACTTTAAGCTCAGCAGGAGGTCTTGTAGACAATACAATAACTACTACTTATGTTAATGCAGACAACACAAATGCTGAGATTGAAGCACTAAAATCACAAATGGCTACTATGTCAGCTAAACTTGATGAGCTTGAAAAGAAAAAATCTACTCCTCAAAAAGTAACACAAGAGCCTAAACATAAGGGTACAGTAGTTAAATCTCATGTTCCTGTATTGAAATTTTCAGGTACTCACTATCTTGGTTTTGTTAGCCAAAAAACAACTAATGGTGACAGAGAAAATGACTTTGAGACACGAAGAAACTATCTTCAAGCTAAAGCCTATTTTGAAGAGAATCCAAAAGATTATGTAAGAATTACTCTTGATACTCATAATGAGAAAGATGGTTCATCAAATGTATGGCTAAAGTATGCTTACCTTTACTTAGATAATGTTCTTCCAAATACAGGTGTAGAGATTGGTCAAGCACACCGTCCTTGGATTGACTATGAAGAGCATAATGGTTGGTACTACCGTTCTATCTCTAAAACACTAGTTGAAGCTAAAGCTGGAGCAGATATTACAAACTCTGCCGATAGAGGTGTAGACTTTAAAACAAAAACACCTTATTTCTCTAGTGAGCTAGGTCTTTTTA
>JALVEV010000247.1 GCA_027030605.1 Campylobacteraceae bacterium
AATTGATAGTAAGCTCCTAATCGGTTTGGATTCTCTCCATATCGTCCATCGGTTGGTCTTCTACTTGGTGCAACATAGGCTGTACTCCATGGTTTAGAGTCTAAACTTCTTAGAAGTGTTGCAGGGTGAAATGTCCCTGCACCTGCTGGTATATCGTAGGGTTGGACTATGTTACACCCTTGTTCTGCCCAGAATTGTTGTAGTTTTAGTAGTAGTTCGCTGAAGGTTAGCACATTAATTCCTTTTGAAATTGTTTTTTGAATTGCTTTGTAAAAAAATCGACATTTTCTGTATAGACTCTCTTTACAAAACCATTCTGTTCATATTTTTCTAATCCAAATTGGATTTTTCCTTTTTCAATGCCACACTTGTATCGGTCTCTTGGTTCAATACATTTTTTATAGACAACACAATAGACAAAATTATAACTATTTTTTTGAATATTTCTATCTTGCAGTAGTCTAACTAACTCTTTTTTGCCTTTTTCTAACTTTCCTTGAACCTCTGCATTGTCAATCTGTGAAGGTTTTTGATTTTTAAATTCAATACAAAAAAGCAAATTTTTATAAATATACAGAGCATCAAAAGATTTAGGTCTTTTATTGCTATTGGGGTATAAATCTTCTACAATAGCATCAAAATCTAAAACCTCTTGAGTCTCATCATAACAAAGAGAAGTACTATTTTCACTATCAAAGCTTGTTGTTTTAAATGTACTTGTAAATGATATAAACTCTTTTTTGAACTGACCAATATCAGCCATTTATTAACTTCTCCATATCTTTGCTATCCATCTCTTCAAATACATCAAATGGTTCTGATAATTTTTCAAAAACCTTTGCTAATGTTTCAGAGTTACTATCATTCTCTTTTTTAATGTATCCATCTTCTGCTAAATAGAAGTCTGAATCTACTTTTGCTAGTTCACTGTATCTTTGTAGGGCTTCTATCATATATGGGCTATGAGAATTAACAACTATTTTAACCCCATTTTTAACAAGTTCAACAATAATTTTAGCCATTTCTAGTTGCCATTTTGGGTGTAGATGAACTTCAGGTTCGTCTAAGATTAACAAACTATAACTATTTAAACGATTATTTTCTAATAACACTTGTAAAATACCAAAATATTTTATTCCTGTTGCTGTATCAATTAAATCAAACTTTTTTTCTTCTCTATAAAATCTAAACACTCCATCTTCATCTTTTTTAAATGTTCCATTAATGATATTTGTAATTTTTTCACTATAACTTTGAGTCCATTTTTCTACAAAGTTTCGCTTTGTACTTAATTTAAAATATAAATCTTTCATCAAAAAAGGATAAGGAATATCAATCGATTCTCCTACTAACTTCAAATGTGATTCTATATCTGTTATACTTCTGAAAAATTCTTGTAAATTCCACACAATAGGTGTTTCTATAAAAGTTGTAATAATAGATGACACTTTAATATCTTTTTGACAAAGTTCATCTTCAACTAATTTTTTATGATATATAAAAGATTTATTATTATTTGATAATTTAATGACACTATCATTTCCAATACTTTTATTAGAAAAAATACTATTTTGTATTTTTTTACCATAAGTATTTAATCGTCCTAAATGATTAATTTCATCAGTACCATATAGTTCTTGTTTCGTTCTTTTTTCTACAGAAAGGCTATTTATTACTAAATAAAGAGCCTTCCCCACCGTACTCTTCCCTGTATCATTCTCCCCAGCAATAACCGTAAGACCATCAATCTTAACATTAGCCTCTTTAATCATTCCAATATTTTTAAGCTGGAGTTCCATGATTTACCTTTTATATTTTAATGTTCGATAAAATCGAACCTACAAAATTACCTCAACA
>JALVEV010000248.1 GCA_027030605.1 Campylobacteraceae bacterium
TATAGTAGATGCTTCTACAATTGGTAAGGTATATAGTTTATCAATTGGAAAAGATAATAGACTCTATGTTGTAGGTAATGAACCAAGTGAGTCTCTATATTGGTCATTAAGAAAGTTATGGAAGTTAGAAGATGGTGGTGCAACTGTTACAGATATAACACCAACCTTTATGAGTTACATTGGAGCTGTTGCTGTTAATCCAGATAATCCAGACTATCTCTATATTGCAAACTTCAATAAAAGACAGACAAAACAGTCTAATAAAATGATTATGGCACGATCAAAAGATGGTGGTATGACATGGGAGCAGATTGGAGAAGATTTTGCATTTGCTATGGGAAGAGATATCTATATTAACCCTAACAATCATCAAAATCTATTCTTCGTAACTAGCTTCTCTTTGATTGAAGCTTTTGATGATGGATTACCAAATAATTAACTCTTTATAAATAAAGAGAGTTGAACCTAATATTGTAAAAAATATTAGGTTTGATTTAGATAGCTATTTTATATATATTTTTAATATACTGCACTCTTTCTTATCTATTCTTAATAAATAAATTTTAATTTTTAAACAAAATTAAATATGATATAATACTTTTCTACAAAATTTTTTTGAATGGATTCTATTTATGAAAACAAAAATTCTATTTTTTATGTCAAATCTATGGGGTGGGGGAGCTGAACGTGTTACTGTAAATATACTTCGTCAACTTAATAAAGATAAGTATGATATTGTCCTTCTCATGGTTAAGAGAGAGGGGGTATTTTTAGAAGATATTCCCTCTTATGTTAGGGTAGAAGATATGAATTGTTCTAAGACTATTTTCTCTCTTTTAAAGTTGAGAAAATTTATAAAGCTATATCAGCCAGATATTGTATATACAACAATGTTTATGAATAGTATTGTCACTGCTTTTGCAACTAAAAACTTGAAAAAAAAGCCATATTTAATCATGCGACATCCAACCTCACCAAAGGTATTAATAGAGGAGAAGAGCGTCTCTTGGTATAGAAGAACTCTTCTTGAATACACTTATAGATATTGTGCTAATGAGATTATTGCACAAACTCCTGAGATGAAAAATGAATTAATTATGTATCATCTAGTTCCTGAAAAAAAAATAACAGTTTTTTTTAATCCTATAGATAGAGAGTTGATAGATAAAAAGATAAAAGAGATTAAAAATCCATTTGAAGAGGATAAAATTAATATTGTTTCAGCTGGTAGGCTTACCTATGCAAAGGCATTTGATACTTTGCTTTATGCTTTTGAAAAAGTAATTATGGAAAATAAAAACTATAGATTACATATTTTAGGAGAAGATGATGGAGAGGGGCAAAAGATTTTTAAACTTGTAGAGGAGTTAAACCTAAAAAAATATGTAAAGTTTCATGGTTTTCAATCAAATCCCTATCCTTTCTTCTATTTTAGTGATTTATATGTTTTATCATCAAGAAGAGAGGGGTTACCAAATGCAGTTTTAGAAAATTTGTATCTTAAAAAACCAATTGTAGCGACTAACTGTATATCGTTTATGCATGAATTAATTGATGAAAATATCAATGGGTATATTGTAGATGTAGATAATGTAGATATGTTAAGTAGTGCAATCTTAAATTTTAAACTGTTGCCTAACAATAAAGAGATAACAAGAACTACTAAAAGTGTTAACTCTTTGTTTGACTCTTATAAAACAAAGAGTTGATAAGTATGAAAAATATTACCACTATAAATAGATATAAAAAGTTAATAGAGAATTTTTCCTATTTGACTTTGATTAATATAATAAATAAGTTGTTACCCTTAATTATAGTCCCTTTTATTGTTCGTACCGTAGGTGTTGAAAAATACGGAATCATTACCTTCGCTTTAAGTGTAATATCTTACTTTATCCTAATAACACAATACTCTTTTACCTTAACAGCAACTAAGTATATCTCTCTGCATAGAAGTGATATTGATAAATTTAGTAAACATTTTAATTTAGTAATCTCTATAAGGGTTATATTTTTTGTACTCATTGCTACTCTTTTTTTAACAGTACTTATGTTTCTAGATATAAGTGCTAATGAGAAAGAGGTTTTTATTTTTACATTTTTACTTGTTTTTGCTGATGTTTTAATGCCTCTATGGTTTTTTAGAGGGATGGAAGATATGAAATATATAGCCGTTTTCAATATTATTGCAAAACTATTTTATGCTTTCTCTATCTATCTGTTTGTTGGGGAAAAAGATGATTTTGTTTGGATTCCTCTACTTAATAGTATCTCTTTAATTATGGTTAATGTTTATGCACTCTATTTTGCTATACGTAAATATAAAATTAAGAGAGTACCTCCCTCTTTAGTTGAGATAAAAGAGGAGCTAATTTTAGGAAAAGATATTTTCTTTTCAAACATAAGTGTCTCTTTTTATAGAACAATTAATATAATTTTACTGGGTCTTTTAACAAACTATACAGCTGTAGGTATATACTCCTTAGCTGAAGGGCTATTTATGGCATATAATAGTATTATAAAGTCCTATACAACAGTAGTCTATCCACATCTTGCAAAATATTTGGACCAGCCAATACGGTTCTATTCACAAGCTAGAAAATTATTTAGTTTTTATGTGATAATATTATCGCTATCGTCATTAATTTTATTTGTAAGTTCATCTACAATTATTGATTTTTTATATGGAGAGGGACATAATGAATCTATTGAGATATTAAAAATATTTTCAATTGCTCTTTTAGTTGAGCCTTTAGGTGGTTTCTTTACAGCCTATTTATCTTTAAAATCAAAATACAGAGTAATTCGTTCAATTACTTTTAAAACAATGATTTTAAATCTTCTGTTGGTTGTTCCTATGATTCATATTTTTCAAGCAAAAGGGGTGGTTTATCTATTTTTATTGCTCTCTTTGATACAGGTCTATTTAAATATTCAAGCAAATAGGGAAATTTTTTCAACTAAAAAAGAGTAGGTAAGAAGTTTTAAATCTTACCTATTTTTCCAATATATCTTCCATCATAAAATATTCTGGTTCTACCTTTTTTGAAATAAAGTTTAACTTATCATCCCAATACCCAGGGTAGGAGTTACTATCATCGTTGGAGAAGCCATAACTAAGTTCAATAATAAGATACTTCTCTCCATCAAATATAAAATCAAAAGCTATAGATTGAGCATCTAATTTTTTAATTATTTTAAATGCAATATCTATACACTCTATTGGAATATCTTCTACTTTATAGCTTCTATTATGGCTTCCTGATGCTCTAAAGTCGCCCTCTCGTACCATTCTTTTTTTTGCAAATGCTCGGTTACCTATAACAGCTACTCTTATATCATTATCTTGATTTGGTATAAAATCTTGTGCATATAGATAGTTTTTTTCTCTTATATCTTTTGTCTCTTCAGATAGAAAAAATACTCTCCATACTCCCTTTACTATCTTTAAGAGATTTAAAAGTTTTTTTTCTCTTTTAAAAAAGAGTATTTTATTTTTTAAGTCTGCTGTTCGAGATACTCCAATACCAGTAGAAAAGGCTTTTTTTGCATATCTTTTTGCTTGTTGTCTATTTTTTATTAATTTAACATTAATGGCACTTGCCCCACCTCTTAACTTGAAGACTTTTGGAAATGAAGTATTCTCAATCCATTCAAATGCCTCTTTTTTACTATAGAATAGATGACTTTTAACCATCGGTGCGTTGATTGCTTCAAGAAGATACTTTTGCCCTAGTTTATCATCAAAGTGCCAACAGGTTTTTATGTTTGGAAAGACTTTAATTCCTTTTAATTCTAAAGATGCTATAAGTTGTCTAGCCATAAGTATAGCCTCTTTTTCAAAGTGGTGCCAATGCCACATTAGGACTTGACAATCATCTAAATCACTGACAATAGATGATGAGTAGCAGTTAACTAGTTTATACTCTATACTGTTTTTTTGACAATACTCAATCCATTTATCCGAAAACGAACCCTCTCTATGATGTATTGCAACTATTTTTTTCTCTTGCATTATAACTCTCTCTCCCACTCTTTCATTATATTATCTATATAGTACTTGTTCATACTATCTTTTTTAGCTCTATTGCCAAGCTCATCTTGCAATGATTTTGAGTTTATTAGCTTCTCTAAAGCATCTTGAAGTGCTTTTTGATTACCTGTCTCAATCAATATGCCATTTTTATTGTTATCTATAATCTCACTAGGTCCAAAATTACAATCAAAACTAACACAAGGTAAGCCAACACTCATCGCTTCGATTAATACATTTGGAAATCCCTCTTTTAAAGAACTCAATACAAAGATATCTGCATCAGTAATCGTATTTCTAGGATTGTCAATAACACCAGGTAGAAAAACTTTGCTTTGAAGATGATGCTCTGCTATTAACTCTTCTAAAACTAATCTATCTCTTCCCTCTCCAAATACTACTAAGTTCCAATCAGGATACTTTTGATGTATATTGGCAAATGCATTGATTAAGATATCAAACCCTTTTATCTTTTTAAGAGTTCCCATCGCAACAATAGTGGGGCTATTAAAGTTAAAACTTTTACTCTTTTCAATGGTTGGTTTTGAAATAGGATTAGGAATGGTAACAACTTTTAAAGAGGGTATCTTCTCATAAAATTTTTTGACACCATCTGTTTGAATGACTAGTGTGTCGCATAGTGGGTAGATAACTCTTTTGAGGAAAAAACCGACCTGTTCTTTATAGGGGTCTGCTCTATCTGAAATTATTTTTTTGACTTTAACACCAATGAGTGCAGAGAGTACAATAATGTTAGATTGCGTAATAAAACTTATGACAACATCGGGCTTATCTTTTTTTATAAATCTTCTAATCTTCCAGAGAAGTATAGGTATATTTATTTTAAATTTGTAAGGTTTTACCGATAAATCAACTCTTTTTATTGAGCTATCTAGAGGATAGAAATCTTTTTGCCCTTTTGTAGCTCCAATCGTTACAATAGAGATATCCCAACCCTTTTTTACCCAGTAGTTAGACATCTCACTAATAACTCTCTCTGCTCCACCTGAAGACATTGTGCCAATAACAAATGAAATTTTCATATATTCTATCCATTCCTTTATCTATCTTTAGACTATAAAGAACTCAGGTTCAAAGTAGCTATACTAACTTTAATAAACTAAAAATAATATTTAATGTTAATTATACCATAACTGAAAAATATAAGTCAATGGATTGTTAGGTTTTGAAATAATTTTAAAGGAAAATATAGAAATTGAGGTATGAGAGTCTATTGGACTTTTAATTATAAAACCCCAAGAGTAGACTATTGTCTACTCTTGAGATTATAGATGTTATTGAATAACAATACAGTTATTTTCAGCTCTGTAAGCATATGGTCCTTTATTCTCTAATCCATGTTCGTCACGAAGACGTACAAATCCACAAAGAGATTCACCTTTTGTTCCAAATGGAATTACAAAACTATGTTCTGAACCACGATATAGTTCAGTAGTAAGAGTACTCCATGCAATGGTACTGTTACCTTCACTATCTCCATCCATATCAAAGAATGTATACTTTAAGGTTACAGTTGAGCCTTCAGAAACATTCCCATCTATATAGATATCATATGCTATTGGATTATTATTAATTGAAGGGTCTCTAACTATTACTGTTCTAGTTACTTGATTTGCCCAGACATTATTGGAATCGTTAACATCATAAGTAACTGTGTAAAAACCTGGAAGAGTTGTATTTACCTCATTAACAGTATGTATATTTGCTGTTATGTCAGTACCTGTTGCATCAGTAGCAGTTGCTCCTGCATCAGTATAGGTATCTCCCTTATTGACAACAACTATTTTATCTCCATTTAAGACAATAGTTGGTTTTTCTCTCATATCTAGTGAGAGTTTGATATTATCTACTTTTCCTGAACCTTTAACAATAAAAGCATTAACAGCAATAATAGAGTTTGATGGTTCAAAGTTTCTTAAGTCAGCTTCTAGATTTCTAGTAAATGTTCTCCATGTCCCATCAATAGTATCTGAACCTAGACCATAATAAAATTTCCCACGATAAAGCCATCGGTTTTTATCTTTATTTTCATATTTAAGAAAACGGGTTCCATTTGTTGTTGAAAGTGCAACAGTAACTGCAAAATTTTCAGAATAGTTCATTGACCAAGAGAGGATTCTTTCTCTTTTATTATTCCATTTCTTAACTCCTCTTAGTCCTCCTAGTGTATAGGTATCCCCTAATCCATTATCTCCTACAAGAGTTATAACTCTACTATTTTCATCTGTATCAAATTCATTTAAAACAGTAGCATTTGTAGAGGTTTGCCATCTAGTAGTTAATCCATCTTCTGCATCCTCATATATAGTAGAAGGTGTCATAAGTGCAATATCATCTATTTTTCCTGAACCTCTAATAAAAAAAGCATCAACAGCCTTAATTGTATTTGAAGGTTCAAAATCTTGTAGGTCAGCTTCTAAATCTCTAGTAAAGGTTCGCCAAGTTCCATCGGTAATATTTGAACCTAAACCATGATGGATATATCCTCTAGTAAAACCATTATTGTGGTCACTATTGGTGTATTTTAAGTAGCGAGAACCATTAGAAGTCTTTAGAGCAACATAGATAGCTACATCTTCAGAGACGTTCATTGACCACGTTAAAACTTTCTCTTGAGTATTATTCCATCTAGAGGCTCCTCTAGTATTACCTATCTTAAACCCATCATTTAAGCCATCACCAGAAAACTCTATGACATTACTATGACGTGTAATATCATCAACTTTTTTAACAGTAGCTGTTCCTGAAGTATTTGTGTATATACTCCATTCAGATATATTGTCACCATACTCAGTAGATGCCAATAGATTCATAGTTAATAAAACTACTCCTATAACAGAAAGTAACAAAACATTAAGTTTAACCTTTACACTTGTCATTTAAACCCTTTTTTATAATTTTATGCAAAGAATAACTAATTTATACTTTTTATTAAATTTAAAATGTGAGTTTTTTTATTATTTTGCAACTTTTATTAAATTTTAAGTATCAAATAGGACTTTTTTATACAATTTTAGTTATTTAGTATTGTAATATATTATTTTTTATTTAAAAAAGTTTAAAATAAATATTTAGTATATATATTATATTAAATATGAATAATATATAAGGATATATTTGTTATGCTTCGATTTGATATAGAGTATTTAGTTTAATAAACTAAATAATTTCGGAATCTATATCAATGAAATTAAAAAGGGTCAACATGACAAATATAAAATTAAAATCTAAGATTTTGTTCCTTTATGTTATTGGAACAATGCTACTAACACTGAATGCTTTAGCATCAGTTACAACTTATGAGGATGGTACTTCATTAAATACATCAAAGTGGAGTATCTATGTAAATAGTTCAGGAACAGCTACTATTAAAAATATTTATGATATTACACATCATAGTAATGTCATAGAGTTTTCTGGTGATGGCTTAAATGATGGGTTTAAGATAGGTAATACTAGAGGAGCCTCTAGATGGAATAATACTCAAGAGAAAGTTTTAACGTGGTCAAT
>JALVEV010000249.1 GCA_027030605.1 Campylobacteraceae bacterium
AGCAATTATTATTGGGGTGGCAGTTGACGATACCATTCACTTTTTGGTTAAGTATTTCGATGCACGAAAGCGTGGGCTTGGTATGGAGGAGACCTTTGATGAGGTGTTACGTTATGCAGGAAAAGCAATCTTGTTTACAACCATCATCTTAACAGTTTCATTTTCACTTTTTGCCTTTTCAGACTTTGCACCAAATCAAAACTTTGGGATTGTGACGGCATTTGCATTGGCTATTGCATTTGTGGTTGATTTACTTTTATTACCTGCTCTTTTGAGTTTGGCTGATAGAGAGTAGTCTAAGCATATAACAAGTCATAACCTAATACAATAATTTTATTAAAATAAAAGGGTTAAGGTGAAGTTGGCATTTATTGGAGATATTGTTGGGAAACCTGGGCGAGATATGATTGGTCAATATTTGCCAAGATTACGTAATGAATATGGATTAGATTTAGTTATAGCAAATTATGAAAATGCCTCTCATGGTTTTGGCTTGACTAAAAAAAATTGTGAAGAGCTTTTGGGGTATGGTATTGATGTGATGACAGGAGGAAACCACTCTTGGGATAAAAAAGAGGTCTTTTTGCTCTATAGAGACTATCCATTGATTCGCCCCATTAACTACCCTAGAAAAAGCCCAGGAGAGGGGTTAATAAAGGTTGATGTTTTGGGTCATGAGGTGGCTATTGTAAATGTAATGGGTCACTATACTATGCCAATGGTTGATAACCCTTTTGTCATAATGGAAGAGGTAGTTAAAGAGCTTCAAGAGAATGGAATTAAACACATTATTGTAGATATTCATGCTGAAGCTACAAGCGAGAAGTTGGTAATGATGCAACTTTTAAAGAAAAAGGTATCTGCCATTTTTGGAACACATACCCATGTAGGAACCGATGATTTAGCGATTATTGATGGGTGTTGCTATGTGAGTGATGTTGGTCTAACAGGGTGTCGTGATGGGGTGATAGGAATGCAAAAAGATGTTCCTATAAACCGTTTTTTAACAGGTATTGGTGGACACTATGATATTGCAAAAAAGTGCCAAGCTATTTTTCAGTTGGTGATTTTTGAGTTAGATGATGAGGGGCGAGGGGTAAAGGCAGAGAAGATTAAGATTTATGATAATGGTGAAGTGAGTAAATTTGATGCTAGAATGGAAAAGTATTGAGAATAAATTAGACAAAAATTGATTTTAATGATAGAATTTGATAAAAAAAACAAATTAACCATTATAATTTTTTAAACTATGTTATCCTATAGATAATAGTTAGACGTTTAGGAGTAAACCATGAAAAGAATCATTATCTCTACTGTAGTAGTAGCATGTTTGAGTAGCAGTCTACTGGCTGATGAAGATAAGAGTTATTGGGATAGAATGACCGATATTTTACCTACCGATAAGATAGAGGAGGTGTTAGATGACATTTCAGATAAGATTGATATAGATGAGAAAGAGAAGAAGATGGTTGATGCTGTCAATAAGTTACCTGATATTATAGCTGACCCAATGGAGTCGGCTGTAAAATCAGCTGCTGAACTCTCTCGTGCAGCACTTATCTCTGATGAAGAGATGTATAAAGAGGATGCAGAAGATATTGCTAAGTGGGATGAGAATCAAACCATTGCAAAAGATATAGACCAGTACTATATTGACCTACAGAAGGTTATGAAAAAGGTTCCCTTGCCTAGTGATTTAAAGGTTAAGTTAGATGTTAAGGTCTATATGAATCCATTTCTATATATCTTCTCACGCTCCAATGGAGCTATTCGTGTTAACAGTGGGTTGATTGAACTCTTAAATGATAACGAACTCCTCTTTTTAATGGCACATGAGGTAGCCCATATTGCTAATGAAGATTACAAATCGAGCTATAGAAAAGAGCACTCTATGTATGCTCTTGAAGAGGCAATAAATATGAGTGGAAAGACCGTTGGTTCTACAGCCAATGGAGTACTCTCTAGTGTGACATCAAGCATGAGAAAAGCACAGTTTCAAAAAGATGATGAGTTTGATGCTGATAAATTTGCTATAAAAGTTCTTAAAAAGTATGGAATTAAAAAGAAAGTAGCTGTTGATACTTTAGAGAAACTTCAGTATCTAAATGCACCTATTTTAATGATGCACCCAACAGCTCATGAGCGTATTAAGAATATTGAGGATAATCTTTAGTTAAGATAATTTCTCTTTATCCAACTATCCAACTGCTTGTTGGGTAGGGTAAAGAACTTGGTCTCAATTTTAATTTGGGGATTCTCTAGTGTACCATAAATTTTTCCTTCTATTTCAGTACCGTTCATTTTTATTTTAAAGTTTGCATTAAGCCTATTGTTTCGAAGATTAAGTTTTATTTTACTTAGTTTAATGTAGTTTATACCATTGTCAAGTGTTAAGATGGCAGAGAGTGTATCTCCTTTGAAACCTCCTGAAAAATAACTCTGTTCATAGCTCCCTTTAAGAAGATTTGTTTTTAATCTGTTTTGAATAGTTTGTGTTAATTTGCTTGGTACAAATCGAGTATTTTTAAGTTGAGTATTGATAACAACTAAATCCTCTTTTGCACTGTAGTTAACCGTACCATTAATCTTAGACTGAAAGAGCAGAGGAGTATTGAGTTGGTCAAGGAGTTTTTTTAGAGAGAGATTTTTAAACTTTAAATCAATGTCTCTGTTGTAATAGATATAGGTTAGCTCCCCTCCTAACTTAGAGGTTACTCCTTTGATTTTTAGCTCTTCATTGTCACTCTCATAGTGTATATCTCCTGTAGTATTTAAGCTACCTTTATATTGATGATGAAGCAGTTTTTTAAAATGGGCTAAGTCTGAAATATGAATATGGTAGAGGCTATCAAATATTTTTTTACTAATATCATAGACTCCATTTTTTATTGTTATCTCTCCTAGTTTTGATGTTAATGTAGCGTTAAATTTATCTTTAATTGTTGAAAAGATTATCTTAGCATTAAGTTCAAAAGGTAGTTTTTGTTGAAACAGAGGAACAAGGGCTTTTGCCATATAGAGAGTTGTAACTCCTTGTTTTTCATATTTTGAAAACTTACTAAAGTGTGCATTAACATCGACTCCCCCTTGAACGAACTCTTTTTGTTCTAAAAATTGTAGAAGCTTAGAGCTGTTGACCTCTCTCATCTTTAAGTCCATATTTTTGATAATATTGGGTAAGTTCGTAAAAGAGTACTCAACTTTTCCATCAAAGGCTTCTCCTGCACCTGTTACTTTTAAATCATCAAATGAACCTACCAATGTTCCATAAATATCAATTTTATCATTAAGAGAGACTCTATTAAGTGTAAAATGTTCTCCTGTTAGGTGGTAATTCATAGAGATATCTTCATTATCAAGTTCACCCCTTAATGTAACTTTAAGCTCATTGTTAATTTTTAGTTTAATTGTAAGGTTAGGGTAGTGGTCAAGGTTGAGAGAGATGACCTCTATTTTATTATCTGTTTTTTTAGCGAGTGAGTTTTCTATAAAGTTTTTTAGGTCTTCATGCCCCATATTAGTATTGAAAAAATATAAAATTATTAGTAAAAAAAATATAATTGTAAGAAGTATATATCTTAATATATTCATAGTAGACCTTTTTGTATCTGAACATCTCTTTCGATATAGAGATGTTCAACGGAGAGAAGAGACTATTTCTTATCTTCTTTTTTGGTCTCTTTCTCGTCATCTGTGTTGGAGGAGGCTTTTTTAGCCTTCTCTTTTTTTCGAGCCTCTTGGGCTTTTTGTGCCTCTATGGTTTCTGGTTTACAAATAGCAGCAGTATTTGACATAAGCACAGGAACAAAGAGCAATGAAACAAAGACAGCAGCCACTGTACCTGAGATAAGTGCAACACCAAGTCCACCAAAAATTGGGTCACTAGCTAGTAGAGCTGAACCTAAAATAATCGCAACAGCAGTTAAGAAAATAGGTGTGGCTCTAGTAGCTGATGCTTTAGCAATAGCCCGTTTTTTCTCCATATCATCGTAGTGAATCAGCCCCATTGTATAGTCAATAAGAAGTAGAGAGTTACGAGAACTAATCCCCATAAGTGCAATAAATCCAATTAAAGAGGTTGCCGTTAGGAAGAAAGTGTTAGTTGTAACAAGGTCTGCTACCCAGTGACCAATAATAACTCCAATAAGTGAAAGGAATGAACCCCCTAATATAATACCACTAATAGCAAATGATTTATAATAGATAACCAATAGGAAAAAGATAAGTACCAAAGCTGCAATGAATGCGGCACCTAAATCTCTAAAGGTATCTAAAGTAACTTTCATCTCTCCATCCCAACGAATCAGGAATCTCTCTCCTGTCTTTTTATCTGTTAAAATAAGGTCAAACATATAGGTTGAGATAGGTGCTGTCTCTACTTTATATTTCTCTTTAAAATGCTCCATCATCTTAGAACGGGCATCCAATAGTGGATAGACTTGTGAGACATTGTCTGTCTCGGCAATGACATTAATCATACGTTTTAAATCTTTATGGGTAATGGTTGGGTTTGATTTGACTTTGACAATTTTAACCAGTTCTGTAAGAGGGGTCTGCTCTCCTCTTCTATTCATAAGGTTTAGTCCTTCAATTTTTGCTTTTAGGCTCTCTACTCCATCACCCTCTAACTCTTTACTTTTTCGGTTAAGCACAAGATAGATAGGAATCTGTGTTAACTTATTTTTAGAGTTTTTCGTAGCAACTACCATTCCTTGAAAAGCTAAATATAAGATATTGTTAACCTGCTCTACAGAGAGTGACTCATCTGCAATTTTTTGAATATCTGGAACCAGTTTATAGGTCTCATAGACTTCATCTGATAAGATATCAACATCGACCAAATCTTTTGTATTTTTGAGAATATCGGCTACTTCGTGAGAGAGTTCTCTAATCTGTTTAAGATTTTTTCCTGTAACTTCAACTACTATCTGTGCAAGTGTAGGAGGACCTGAAGGTTGCTCTATGAATTTAATACTTGTTCCAGGGACAACATTGGCACACTGCTCATTGACAATTGGTCGTAGTCTACTAACCATTAAAAATGATGGCTCCTCTCTCTCATGTGTTGGGGTAAGGTTTACTGAAATCTCTGCTTCATTTTCAGCCTGTTTCATGACTGAACCTTTAGCTAATCCTGCATAGTCAAGAGGGATACCCTGTCCATAGAAGAATGACATATCGACAATATCTTTTTCATTTTTTAATACATCTCCTATACAGTGAGCAACTCTCTTCGTCTCTTTAATTGAACTGCCTGTTGGAGTATCAAGATAGATAGAGAATGTTGTTGCATTTTTACCTGGTAACATTCTTGCCAATACTGCACCTGTTGGGAACATAAGTAGCGAAGCAAAAAAGGCTAGAATCGTTAGTCCAATTACCATATTTTTTCTAAAGCGACTCTCTAAAATCCAATAAACGAAATCTTCAATCTTTTTCATCTACTTCTCCTCCTTTTTACTATCTTCTTCTTTTTCATCTGAATCATTAAGGCAGACTCCACAAATATCATAAGGGTTATGCTCTGCATCATAAGGGTCTGTTGATTTTGGTTTTTTCAAGAGTTTCAAGCTTAGGTAAGGAGTAAAAATATAGGCAACAAAAAGAGAAGCTAAAAGAGCCACTGGTACATTGTAAGGAATCGGCTTCATAAATGCCCCCATCATTCCTCCAACAAATGCCATTGGAACCATCGTCATAATAATTGCAAGGGTTGCCACATTGGTTGGGGCACCTACTTCATCAGTTGCCTCTACTAATAGTTCTCCCATCTCTTGAGTCTCTGCTTTTGTAAGATGTAGATGTCGGTGAATGTTCTCAATGACAATAATAGCTGCATCAACCAATAACCCTAGAGACAATAGGAAAGCAAAGAGGGTAATTCTGTTCATGGTCTGCCCTGAAATATAAGCAATAAATAGGGTAATTGCCAAAATAGCAGGAACAGAGAATGTTACAATAAGAGACTCTCTCCAACCTAGAGCAAAGACAAGCATAATAGAGATAATAACAATGGTAATAAAGAGATGGTGCATCAACTCTTCAACAGCTTGATTTGCTCGTTCTCCATAGTTTCTTGTAACTTTATAGCCAATACCAAGCTTCTCTAGCTCCTCTTTTTTGCTCTCGATAAGCTCTAAGATGTTATTGGCAACTACAACAGCATTGGTTCCTGCTAGTTTAGAGGCAGCAAGGGTTACTTGAGGAGTGTACTCTCCTATCTTACTTGAACTATTACCCTCATCTACTTTATTAAAAAACTCAACCTCTTTATAGTTCTGCTCATCAATTCCTTTTTCAACTGTAGCAATCTTTTTAAGGTAGAGAGGGTCACCCCGATAGACAGATACCTGAATATTTTTAATCGCTTCAATACCATTGACTGCACTATCTACTCCAAACATGACAATTTTTCCACTGTTTGTCTCTCCTTTAATTAAAGGGGCTTTTGCAGTAAATTTTTTAATTGCCATCATAACCATACCTAACGAGACATGATATCCTGTAAGCTTATCTACATCAATTTTAACGTTGTACTGCTCTTTATGGGCTCCATGTAGGGTTACTTTAGCTACGTTCTCAATCCCTGCTATATCATATTTTAGAGTACGTAGTTTTTCATTGAACTCTGCAATAGAGAGTTTTGATGGGTCTGTTTGATAGAAAGCTAAGGTAATAATAGGAACATCAATATCAATATCAAAAGTTTTAATAATAGGTTGCATTACCCCTTTTGGCATTTTATCCATATTTTGTATAACTTTATCATATAATTTTAGATTAGAATCCTCTCTATCTTCTCCAATATGGTACATAACTTGAACAATTCCTACATTGTCCTTAGAGGTGCTATAGATATGCTCAACACCATTAATCTCCCGAAGTTTTGCCTCAAGAGGGGTAGAGATGATATTTTCAACTTCACGAGGAGTTGCTCCTGGCATAGCAACAATGACACCTCCCCCAGAAATAGCAATTTGAGGGTCCTCTTCCCTTGGCATCGTACTAAGTGCAATCCAGCCTAAGGCTAAAATAACAACTCCTAAAACTGCTGTAAGGGGATTTCGTAAAAATGATTCTCCTAATTTTCCTGCAATATCTTCAGGTACATAATGTTCATTATATTTATGCATTTTTTAACCTTTCCCTATTGATTTTAATAACTTATCGTACTTCATGACTCTTCTCTTAACTTATTTTAGAATTTTATAAATAATTATATCTGAACTAATAGCTAAAGACAAAGAGGTGCATAACAAAGAAGTAGAATATTAAAAAATGTGAAAGAAAAAGTTACATTAAGTTTTTTTAGTAGCTTTTAGATATAATCGCGACTATATTACTAGGATTACTTAAAATAATCCTCTTTATAAGGATGGAACTTTGCAAGGTAAAGTTTGGAAATTTGGTGACCATATTGACACCGATTTAATTATTGCGGCAAGATACCTCAACACAAGTGAGCCAAGTGCTTTGGCAAAACATGTTATGGAAGATGCAGACCCAGAGTTTGTTAACAAGATGAGCGAGGGTGACATTATTGTTGCTGGAGAGAATTTTGGTT
>JALVEV010000250.1 GCA_027030605.1 Campylobacteraceae bacterium
CTTCTATGGTTACCTTTTTAATAGTGGTTGCCAAAGTTGCTAAAGCTCTTTTAGTGGAGCGAGATTTAATCTCTTCAATATAGGCATCGGTATTTGAGATAGGGTTTGCAGCCAAAATATCTAACAGAGCAACCTCATCATAGTCCCCTTTGCCACTAAGCTTTGTCTTTAAGAACTCCTCATCAATAGGTTTGTTCTCTCGTGATAGCTCCTCCATAGCCACAAATATATGTTGATGAAAAGGGAGATAAAAGTCATGAGGTTTAAGTTTAGCAGCAATATCTTCAAAGATTTGTGGGTCAAATATAATAGCCGACAGAACAGCCCTCTCAATGTTTAAGTTATACATATTGTCACTCATTAATTCTCACCCCACTTCAATAATTTTTTTTGTTCTTTTTTATTATATCAAACTATTATTAATTTTTTATATTTGCAAATGCCTCAACCTCTTGCACAAATCTATCTACCAACTCATTCTCAGGAAGCCGAGCAACTACTTCACCCTTTATCATAACAAGCCCTGACTCTTTACCATAAGCAATGGCAACATCTGCATGTTTAGCCTCTCCAATGGCATTAACTACACACCCCATCACCGAGACATCCATAGGGGTCTTAATGTGAGCCGTTCGCTTCTCTACCTCTGCTACTGCACTTACCAAGTCTGCCTCTATTCGCCCACAAGTTGGACAAGAGATAATGTTTAGACCCTCTTTAACACGTCCTGAATCTTTTAAGATGGCTTTTCCAACCTTTATCTCCTCTTCAAGTTCACCTGTAATTGAGATTCGCATGGTATCACCAATTCCATCAAGTAACAATGCCCCAAGACCTATAGAGGACTTCACCGTAGCATGAAAGATTGTTCCTGCCTCTGTTACTCCCAAATGAAATGGGTAGTGGTTTTTAGGTCTTAACATTCTATAAGCCTTAACAGTTCGCTCAACATCAGAAGCCTTTAGAGAGACCTTTATGTCCGTAAAACCCAAATCTTCTAAAAATTTAATGTTATACTCTGCACTTGCCACCATACCCTCTGCTGTTGCTCCATAACGGTCATCAAACTCTTTTTCCAAGGAACCTGCATTAACCCCAATACGAATCGGTAGGTTTCTATCTTGACACGCTTTGACAACCTCTTTTATTCGACTCTTCTCTCCAATATTCCCAGGGTTCAAACGAATACAATCAACCCACTTTGCAGCTTCAAGTGCCAGTTTATAGTTAAAATGAATATCGGCAATTAATGGCAAAGAAATCTGCTCTTTAATGCTCTTTAAAGCTAAAGCATCTTCCATCTTAGGAACAGCCACACGAACCATATCAGCTCCTGCAAAGTGCAGACGGTTTATCTGCTCTACTGTTTCGGCTACATTGTGGGTGTCTGAATAGGTCATAGATTGTACAGAGATAGGAGCATCGCCACCTACGGCAACATCTCCCACATAGATTTTTTTGGTTGGGTATCTTTCTATCATATTTTTTCTTCCTATTAAATGTAAATGTAGGGTGTAGTCCCCGACTACACCCTACATGAAACTTATAACAAACTTTACCTAAAAGTATTAAGAAAATTCAACAGGGTCCATATCTATCTCTATTGAAGGATTATTAACAGCATGTAGAGCTTTAAGCAAAAGAGAACGCTTTTTACAACGCAACAAAATATTAAACCGAAACTTATTGGCAATTCGCTCAATAGGAGCTTTTCCATGCCCTACAATCTCAACCTCTTTAAACTCTTTAAGCTTTGTTACTGTATCTAGCGTTATTTTAGATGCCTTCTCCTCCTTAACATGAGAGATTAAAACTCTAGCCAAGCTAACAAAAGGAGGGTATGTATCTT
>JALVEV010000251.1 GCA_027030605.1 Campylobacteraceae bacterium
AGAACCCACACCTCTCCTGTGCAGATTAGAACTATGCTAAAGCAAAAACCTCCTATTCGTATGATAGCCCCTGGTGCTGTCTTTAGGAAAGATTATGACCTTACCCATACCCCAATGTTCCATCAAGTAGAGGGATTAGTTGTAGGTGAAAAAGGTGAAGTGAACTTTGCTAACCTAAAGTCACTTATGTCAGAGTTTTTACACTATATGTTTGGTGATGTTGAGGTACGGTTTAGACCTAGTTTCTTCCCTTTTACTGAACCATCTGCTGAGGTTGATATCTCTTGTATATTCTGTAAAGGTAAAGGGTGTCGAGTCTGTTCACACACAGGTTGGCTAGAGGTTCTTGGTTGTGGAATTGTTGACTCAAATGTATTTGATGCAGTTGAGTACAAAAATGTAAGTGGTTACGCCTTTGGTTTAGGTGTAGAGAGATTTGCAATGTTGTTGCATAAGATTCCTGACCTTAGAATGCTATTTGAGGGAGACAGACGTTTATTGGAGCAGTTTAGATGATAGTTACACGAACTTGGTTAAATAACTTTATAGATATTAGTAAAGTAAGCGACGAGAAGCTTTACGAGGTACTAAACTCTATTGGATTAGAAGTTGATAGCATAAAAAAATATAATATACCTCAAAAAGTAGTTATTGGTAAGATTATCTCTTGCAAAAAGCACCCAGATGCAGACAAACTAAATGTATGTCAGGTTGATATTGGTTCAGGTGTACGACAGATTGTCTGTGGTGCTAAAAATGTAGTAGATGCCCAGTATGTAGCTGTAGCAACTATTGGTGCAAAACTTAGTGATGACTTTGAAATAAAACATGCCAAACTTCGCGGAGTTGAGTCTGAGGGTATGATCTGTTCAGCCTCTGAGCTTGGTCTTCCTGATATTGGTGATGGTATTATGATGCTCGATGAGAGTATTGGAAAACTTGTTGTAGGAAAAGATTTAAATGAGTATGAGAAGGTAGCCGATACAGTTATTGAGCTAGAGCTTACAGCTAACCGTGGAGACTGTCTATCTGTGCATGGAGTTGCAAGAGATTTATCTGCAGCTTTAAATATTCCTATGAATCAATTTGATTACGAGAGTCAAAACTCTGAAAAAATAGGAATTGCTCGTATTGCAAAATTGACTAAAAAAGGTATTATTCCTGCCTCTTTACAATATGCAATGGCTAATATTAAAGATTTACACACCTCTTTACTATTTACACTTCGATTAGCCTTTATAGAAGAGCCTCAAAAAGATAGTGTATCTTCTATTTTAAGATACATTACTCACTCTACAGGTGTTATTTTACGTGCTTATGATGTCAGTGGTGCAGATGAAGAGAACAAAATAGAGCTTGATGTTACCAATGATGATGGAGTTATAAATATAGCTATAAATGATAAAATAGTATCTCAAGTAGGTATTAATCAAGATGAGAAGAGTATGGCAAAAGATGACTCTTCTATTATTCTATTTGAGAGTTCATATGCTCACCCTGAAGATTTAGTTAATATTGTTGCTGAAAAAAAACTTAAAACTGATGAACTCTACTACAATACTTCTCGAGGGTCTGAACCTAATTTATGTTTAGGTATTCAATACCTAATATACCTTCTTGAGACATATACAGAGTGTAGACTTTATGATGGAACAATCTCTTTAGATGAAGAGCAAGAAGATAAGATTATTACCATTACAACCCAAAAAATATCTGCACTTATTGGTAACGAGATTGAAAAAGTTAATATTATGAATATTCTAGTTGCACTAGGATTTAAAGTGCAAAGCTCTATAGAGGACAAATTTGGTGTAACTGTACCTCATTTTAGACACGATATTGAA
>JALVEV010000252.1 GCA_027030605.1 Campylobacteraceae bacterium
TGTGAGAATAAAGTAGAAGATGGTCTAGGTTCGGCAATCCAGAAGTATGATGGAACTAACTTTACTACAGTTACAGTAACAAATACTTTAAGATATGCTAGATCTCCAAGAGATTACATACATAAACCAGATAAGCAAAATAAAGGACCACAATACTTCCGTAATTGGCGGGATGATGACTGGGAAGATAATATTGGAAACAAGTACTACGGTGGGGCACCAATGCTAACAGATATAGAGTTTAGCAATAAAGGTGATATGGTACTGTCTTACATCTCAAGATCTACATATAACCGTTTCTTCGATTTAGGTAACGATGTAAGAAAGATGTGCCTAAACCCAGATGGAACTTATACAGATGAGAATACAGCAGCTGCACCTACAAACTGTCCAAGCTCATCGGTTACTTACGATAGTGGTGGAGTAACAGCTACGTATTATGAGTTCTATAAAGGTGACTTCTATAAAGAGTATAACGATACAGATAGCGATGGTGATGAAGTAGTAACACAAGCACACCCAGAGGTTTCAGATGGTGCATTAGCACAGATTCCTGGTGCAGATAGTATGATTATGGGAACTATCGATGCTACAAACTTTAGACAAGCTGGTGGTATTATTCTATTAAGCGAAGATGATGGCTCTCGAATAGGTGCAAGAGGACTTATTACAGCAAACTCTGTTACAGCTACTGGTGCACCAGGTACAAACACAGGTCCTGGTGAGAGAGAGATATATGGTAGTAAAAGTGGTGGCTTAGGAGATGTTGAGACACTTTGTGATGTTGCACCCATTGAGATAGGAAACTATGTATGGCTAGATAGCAATGGCGATGGTATTCAAGATGCAGACGAAGCACCAATAGTTGGTGTTACAGTAGAGCTTGTAGAGAATGGTGCTGTTGTAGGTACAGCTATAACAGATGCAAATGGACACTACTACTTTGGTGGACCAAACAATACCAATATGAATGGTGGTAATCCACTAAAAGTAAATAGTAGCTACCAGTTGCGTGTCTCTTTAACTGATCTGAACTTACCAGCAGATACAGAAGTAACCATACAAGATGCTAATAGCAATAGTAGTGATGGCGATGATAGTGATGGTGATAATGGCGTATTAAATGCAGGTTATAGTACTATTATTGTAGATACAACAACAAGCAATGACCACACACTAGACTTTGGATTTACAAAAGCAGCAATTGGTGATAGAGTATGGTATGATGATAACTTTAACGGAATTCAAGATGCAGGCGAGAGTGGTGTAGCAAATGTTGCTGTTAAATTGCTAGATAGTAATGGAGGTATTATAGCTACAACTACAACAGATGCAAACGGAACATACATCTTTGAAGATTTAGACTCAGGCGATTACCATATAGCATTTGATTTAAGCTCACTACCAACAGGATATGGGGTAGTAGATAAAGATCAAGGAAGCGATGATACAAACGATTCAGATGCCGATATTACAACAGGTGAAACAAACTCTACACACTTAGATGTAGCCGAGAGAGATTTAACTTGGGATATGGGTATTGCACAATACTCAAGCCTAGGTGATACAGTATGGCTAGATCTTAACCACGATGGTATTCAAGATACAAATGAGAGTGGAGTATCTGGCATAACAGTACAACTTCTTGATGATAGCAACGATAGCGTTATAGCTACAGCTGTAACAGATTCAAATGGTAAATATAGCTTTACAAGATTAAAAGCTGGCAGCTACAAGATAAAAGTTGACCCAGCAACTTTACCAGCAGGTACAATATTAACACTACAATCTCAAGGTGGTGATAACACAAAAGATAGCGATGTAGATACAACTACAGGT
>JALVEV010000253.1 GCA_027030605.1 Campylobacteraceae bacterium
AACAGAGGAGGGGTTACACCTTATTCGTGAGTCAGATGCCATTATGCAAGAGGAGCTTAGAGCTACTGGATACTACGATAAAGTTTGGCAAGCCTTTACTGTACTTTTAAATGTTCAATCGGTTGGAGTTATGGGAGACAATAGGACTTATGACAATACAGTTTGTGTGCGTATGGTAGAGTCGGTAGATGGTATGACAGCTACTTTTGCTCATGTGCCTCATGATGTTTTAGAAAGAATTAGCCGACGTATTATTAATGAGATAGATGGGATTAACCGTGTAGTTTATGATATATCATCTAAGCCACCAGCAACAATCGAGTGGGAATAAAAAGTTCTTATTTCACTTCATTTTTAAGGGAGTTGACTTAGTCACTTACTACACGTAAGCTCCTTCGCAACAACCCTTAAAACTAAAGCAAACTAAGAACTTTTTGGTTTGCTTATCTATTTACTTCTCTTTTGTAAATTTTTCCTCCACATTTTCTTATTACACTATTTATGTTAAAATGATTAAAAAGGAGTGTTAAAATGTGGAAAAAAATTACTATACTACTTGTTATATTAACTATCTATCTTGGTGCAAAAAATCCTGTCAAAGATATTCTTCTCTCAAAAGCAGTATTTCAAGAGGTCTCTGAGTGGCAAAACCCTGGGTACAGAGTTCGTAAAATAGTACCTGCTACAAAAGCACATAAAGGAGCAGTACTTATCTATGTCAATCAGATTATAAATACCTCAAATAGTACTAAAAAACAGGTTGTTATTGATAATCCTATTCCTTATGGTACAGCATATTTAAGAGGAACATCGAGTTGTGAGGGTATTTGTAAAATGCTCTACTCAATTGATGGAGGAAAGAGTTATGCAGATAGTAATAACCTCTTTGTTGTTTATGGTAAAACAAAAAGATTAGCCAAAGGGAGTGAGTATACTCATATAAAATATATCTTCTCGGAGATTCCTCCTCATGCAAAGATTCGTATGGCGTTTAAAGCTGTTTTAAAATAACAATATCTTATTTTTAGTGGTATAGGAATGAAACGATTAAGATATAAACTTATTAAAGTTATTATCTTTTTATATAACCATTAGCTTAAACTGAATATATTGAAGAGATTGAATATAAGGATATAAAGGAGAGTTAGTGGAACATATACTATTTGGACTTATTATTACTATTGCTATAGCAACTGTTATTAATGTTTTTTTGAAAAAATTAGATATTCCTACGGTTATAGGATATATATTTACTGGTTTAATTATTACTCAAATTTTTGATTTTGGTGAAAATTCAAAAGAGACTTTATCTCATTTAGCTGAGTTTGGAATCGTTTTTTTAATGTTTACTATTGGACTTGAGTTTTCAATGACTCAAATGAAAGCAATGAAGAGAGAGGTGTTTCTTTATGGAGTTTTACAAGTTCTTTTAACTGGACTACTCTTTACCTTTTTAACTCATTATTTTTTTGATATTCGTCTGCGTAGTTCAATTGTTATTGGTATGGCATTGGCACTCTCTTCAACAGCAATTGTTTTAAAGATGTTAAATGAAAATGGGGATATTCACTCTTCATCAGGGCGTGTAATTTTAGGGATTTTACTATTTCAAGATTTAGCTGTTATTCCTATGTTATTGATGATATCTATCTTTACTTCAGAAAATGCAAATATTTCAGAGTTGTTACTTACTACTTTGATTTCAGCTATTATTGTTTTTTTACTTCTTTTTATATTGGGTCGCTACTTTATAGAACACTTTTTTAATTGGGTTACTACTTCTGATTCAGAGGAGATTTTTTTAGCTTCAGTGATGTTAGCGGTTGTTTCTGCT
>JALVEV010000254.1 GCA_027030605.1 Campylobacteraceae bacterium
ACACAATCCAAGTGAGTATAATGGATTTAAGATAACACTAGATAAAGCTCCATTTTTTGGAGAAGATATTTATGCTTTAGGTGATGAGATTATTGCCAATGCAGAGATGGAGATTCCTGATAATAGCGAATGTACTAAAATAGAGTCTAAGCAACAGTACATAGAGTATATGGTAGAGAACTTCTCTCATCTAAAAGGCTTTAACAAAAAGATAGTAATAGATGGTGGTAATGGGGTTGTTGGTACTGTTATAACAGATATTTTTGATGCTTTAGAGTTAAACTATAAGGGTATATATTTAGAGCCTGATGGAACATTTCCAAACCACCACCCAGACCCATCTGTAGAGTCAAATCTAGCAGATATTAAAGCACTATTAAAAAAAGAGGGAGATATTGCCTTTGCTTATGATGGAGATGCAGATAGAATTGCAGTGCTTACTCATAAGTACAATATTAAAGGTGACCAGATGGCACTTCTGTATGCTATGAAGATGGAAAATCCAACAGTCATTGGCGAGGTAAAGTGTTCACAAGTGATGTATGATGAGCTAGAGCGACGTGGTGCAACAGCCATTATGTATAAAACAGGTCACTCAAATCTAAAAGTAAAGATGAGAGAGACAAATGCAGATTTGGCATGTGAAGTAAGTGGACATATCTTCTTTAAACATCGCTACTTTGGGTATGATGATGCTATCTATGCAACACTTCGTATGTTAGAACTCTTACAAGATGGAGTTAACCTCGATGAGGAGTTAGAGGCTCTTCCTAAAGTATACTCTACAGAGGAGATTAAGGTAGCCACAACCGATGAGGAGAAGTTTGTTTTAATTGATACTATTAAAAAACAACTTAAAAATCCTCCTAGTAGCTTTCCTAAAATTGTAGATATTATAGATGTAGATGGAGTGCGAATAAACTTTGAGAATGGTTGGGGTTTAGTTCGTGCTAGTAATACTACTCCTGTACTTGTTACACGTTTTGAATCTACTGATGAGGTTTTAGCAAAAGTCTATGAAGATGAGGTCAATAGAGTTATTTTAGAAGCTAAAAGGGTAGTTTCTTGAATTTAAATTCAAAATGAACTTTTGGAATAGGCAAAGCAAGGAAGAGTTAATTTCCTAATAAATTTAAAGGTAAACGTTTTGATTATGGAAATGTTGATGGATTTATTGAGGCTTTATAATAAAATGTGAGTGTAGATGTTATCTACACCACTTAAATTAAATAGTTATTACCCTAAGCTTGGAATATTTGATAGTGAAATTAAGTGAGCTGTGATAGGTTGCATATAGTTTTGCTCACAAAGTTTTGCTTTATTTTTTTTCGTTAGTTTTGCTAATTTTTCCTCTTTTAATATCCAAAAACCATTGACTGCAATATCTTTACCTTTTGAGTTTTTCCCACTAATAGTAGACTCTTCTAGTATGTCCATTTCTGCTAATGTCTCTATAAATTCTTTAGTCTCTTTTGTAGAGTTTTGAACTTGATTCATAAAGGTTAATACTTTAGTAACAAACTCTGTTGTCTCTCCATTTTCATCAAAGAAGTATCTATCTCCTGCATCCTCTTTTTTGATTTTATGAGTAGCATCAAAACCAAGTAGTAGGTCATCTTCATTTCTGATATAGATAAATGGATATCTACGAATATAAGAAGGAATATAGCAACCCTCTCTCCATGTACCATCTTCATTTAAAAATATGTTCTCTTTTTCAAGTCCCAATAATGCAACAGCAAACCAACCCTCTTCTTCATTTTTAGCAAATACGATAGGGTAACTTTTACATGATTGATAAAACTCACTCATTGTAATCATTGAGCTGGTTAACTCCTTAGCATGAGCATATCCTTCGATATTTGCAACCCCTGAATCTTGATGGTCATCTTTTCTAATCAATTCTATATTGTTATACATCTTCATTTATATCCTTCTTACTTGTAATGAAAAAGTATACTAAAACTAAACTTAAATAAAACTATTTTAAATATTATACGTTATCTTTAGGGTAATATCATGATATTTAGTATAATAGTAGATGAATCAGTTTTTTTTAAAAAAAATAAGTGTAATATTTATACTAAATTAGTTCATAAGGTTGCATAATGTTAAAAATTTTTTTACTGGCTTTTCCTCTGCTATTTTTAATAAGTTGTGGAGGAGGTGATACTTCAGATGATAACACTACTACTCTAAATACTTCAGAGAGAAGTCAATCTTCCTTAATGGAGCTAACGAATATTGAGAAGACTATAAAAGTATCACATGAACTAGGTCTTTCAATATACCCTATTAAAGGAGTTGTTGATGTAATATCAGAGGAGCATAAAATCACCTTTAATCAAGAACTTTATGCCCTATTGAATAGTAAAAGTCAATTTGCAGTTATTAGCTTAGGTTCAAATAAAATTGAACAACTAGAAAGAAAAGAGGGATTAGTATTTAAATCGAAAAAAATAGCACTACCTCATTTCAATAAAGGTTATCGTAATATTTTAATTGATAATAATACTACGACTGAGGAGAAGATTAAATCTGAACTCATACTATTGTTTAATGAAGGTGGTGTGCCTGTTATGAGCTATAATCTAAGTAGCATGGAAAATAATAGTACGGTTGAGATTAAAGGAGAGAGTAACTCTTTTGTCTGTACACTTAATAATAGTGAACATTATGAGGTTACAGCTCAAGATGGGCTATTGAGACTCCCTACAGCAAAAGATGGTCGCTATATTTGTCTTGACCAATACAATAACCAAGCTTTTGATTATAATGTATCAACAGAGAAGATTGAGGAGGTGTTAGGCTCTCTCTATACTTATGATTCTACAAAGACGCAAGGTGCATTGGTGAAGATATATGATGATATTTACAGTCAAGTAGACATTGCAGGTTTAGAGCGTCGATTTAAAGCGTCAAATCTATTAGCTGAGGGTGATTCATTAAAATTAGAGGTTTTTTATAAAAGTGAAAACTCTACAGCAGAGCCAGTTAATACGGTTCCAGGGAAAGAGTATCTACTCACAGAGGGAAGTTATCTGTTAAGTTTCTTGATGACCTCTCCTCAAAACTCTAATATTCATCAAAGAGGAAATCTCTCTCCTTTAAAGGTTATTCCTAAAGTTATACAAACTAAAATTATACCAAATTAGTAGTTTAGTACTTCTCCATCTTCATCTTCCAATTAGGCTTGATTGTTTCAATCTTTGAGCCTTCTTTGGAAGCTAAGATACTATTTATCAATATAATATCAGTAAATTTTGAGCTGTTTTTAAAAATATAGTAGCCTATTTGTAACTTCTTTTGTAGCTTTAGATTAAATTTTTTTTCAAATGCTTCGATATCTATACTTTTATCTTTGAAGGTTATAAGTAAACCATCTTTTGAGTTAAGTTTACTATTTAAAGCCGATTGTTGTGTAATTCCAGTTAGGGCTACATCTTCAATAGGGACTATCATATTTCGTGTTCTGTTTCCTTCTCTAACTTTAATCAACTCAAAATTACGATTTTTAGCTCTTTTAACCCTTGGTTTTTGAATAGATAGCTTTTTAATCTCAGTTTGATTGTTTTTACTCTCTTCAACTACTACAAACTCTGAAGCATTAACTACAAAAGCCAATGCGATGAGACTCCATACATATCGTTTCATTTTAACTCCTAATGACCATAAAACTTAAGTTTTATGCTTTTTATAACGCTTGACTGACTATTCGAGGTATCTGCATCAACGGTATCAGATATATCAACCCTCCATGTACCTGAACTACTCTCATTTATAAATCCAGCAGCACCAAATCTAAATCCACCATCATACCATGCACCACTGGCAAGATTTTTATCGACTATTCTAGTTTTAGCACCTGATGGTGCTGTTAAATCTATTACATAATCTGAACCATTTGTAACATTGCTATCAACAGTTAGCTCTACCCACTCCAAGATACTACTATTGGCATCCTCAATAATGGTTGAAAAGGCTACACTATTACCATCCATTAGAGTATAGTTCACATCTGTTAAGACCTCATATGTTTTCTCTGTTGGAAGTGGTACATAGGTAGATGTACAATCATCTATCATCCCTTTTGGATTGACTAGACCATAGCCATAGTCGCTACTATGCCAGAGTCCTCCACCATTTTGTTGCCATGTTGGATTACTCTCATCGACTCTTTTTCCATGTTTAGCTAAAAGATATTTTATGTCCCTATAGGTAAGGTTTGGACAAGCTTCAAGTACTAGTGCTATACATCCTGAAACAGTTGGTGCTGCAGCACTTGTTCCGTTCATTGCAAAGGTGTAGTTTTCATTAGTATCTTCACTCCATGTGGTTTTTGTGTTGATGTCACCACTATTGGATGAGTGTCCCTCCACAATTGTTGTAGCAATGGTTGGTGAGTCTTGATAAAAGTTCCCACTATATCCAGAGATGAGTATATTGCCCCCTGGGCTGGAGTATGAAGCATAAGTATTGTCATGTCTCAAGGCAGCAACAGCAATGGCATATCGGTTGTTGTCTATATAACTAAGGTTTGAGTTACCATAGTATTCTCTCTCATTTCCTGCGGCAAAGACATAGATTCTACCTTTTCCATCTCGTAGTGTTTCAGAACCTTGTTTCATAAAATACTCATAAGCGTTAGCATTATCTATATATGAACCCCAGCTATTATTGGTTACGGCTATTTCGTTTGCCCCATCACCTGTAAGCCAAACTTTTTCTAAGCCTTCAATTCCTTGTTGTTCTATCCAGTTAGAACCTGCTATTTTTGCAAATGGAGCAATACCTCGAACCCCTACACCATTAAAAGCACGTGCTGCTATAATCCCTGCTACCTCTGTTCCATGTGTATTATCACTGTTTTGTGCCGAGGGGTCGCCAACAACATTGGTATTGTCTAAATTATGTTGATAGGAACGGCTTAAATCCATATTCTCCACTAAATCTTCATGGTCAGCATCTACACCATCATCTACAATTTGGACAATCACGGGTCTCCCTTCATTATAACCCATATATGTATGGTAAATATCTAATAAATCTAAATCATTTCCCACAATAGTAGCAACACCACTATCATTTACTACGGTTCCAAGACTTCTTAAGTGCCACTGTTTATCAAAGAAAGTATCACCTTTTGAACCATTAACCTCTAACCCATCTAAAATACCATTTCCATCTTCATCAGCTAGAGTAGGGTCTAAACCTACAAGTGCTTCTATGCTATCTGGAATATTATCATTGTCTTGGTCTTCAGCTACACTATTTTCTATGCTGATGTTAACATCAACACTTGCACTATCTCCTGCTACATTAGTAGCAATGGCTGTTAGGTTATACTCTGAGACACTACTCGCATTCATCTCAACAGCTGTTGTGAGCACACCATTACTAGCAATGGTAAAATGCTCTGAATTTGTTCCACTAAGACTCATAGAGCTAATGGGACTATCTCCACTATCTATAATAGATACATTTCCAACAATGGAACCTGCGTTTGTATAATTCTCTATGGAAATGACACTATTGGCTAAAGTGGGTACAGTGTCAGGTACATTACCTACCGAAATTTTGACAGCTACAGGCTCACCATCGCCCACACTATTGGTAGCATAAGCTGTCAAATTGTATTCGGTTATAGTTTCATAATCTAAGGTTGCACCAGCTTTTACGCGAATAGTACCTGAAGCATCTATTTCAAAATTTGAACTCCCTACACCATTAAGGGTCATAGAGGTAACAGCTCTTCCACCATTGTAGCTAACAATGACACTGCCCGTAAGGGTATCGCCACTACTAGCATTCTCTTCGACAGAGAGTAGTGAGTCACTTAAAATAGGAGGAACAAGAGGACGTATCATCTTATTATTACCATCGAGATAGAACTCCATATCAAAGCTTGTAGTGTCTACTTGTTGCCAATCATACTCACCATTTTTGGTTCCAAATTTATAGATATGGTCAGCTTTATCAATAATATACCAAGAGTTATTAGGTGCTTGAAAAAACCACCAAAGAATATTGACACTACTATTACGAATAAGTTCAATGTCCTCTTGAATTGTCGGATTGGTCTTCTCTACACCTAATCCCCAGTCTTTAAAGGTATAGGTAGGATTGTCTTCAATATCGCCAACAATAACAACTTCACTCTCTAGGTTAATTGACGCAGCATCACGACTTACCTCTCGCCACGATACTTTTTCTACACCGTCAATGGTCTCAATATCACCTAAAGAGAATATATACCCACTCAAAGAGCCACCTGTAGCTGAGATGTACCATCTTAATTTATCTTTAGATGTCTTTTTATTTGCAGTATAGTAGCCATAGCTTAGCCTAATAGGTCCACTTTTTATAGAGTCAATATCGGTTTGATCAACCTCAGCATAAATTAAACTATTCCATAAAAAAAAGATTGTTGTGATGAGTATAATTCTTTTCATTTTCAATATCCTTTTATAGAATTCATTATAATAAGATTATACTTTTAAATTAATTTATTTTTAAATTAATAGAGTATTGTGTGTATTATAATCACACTTTTAACTTTCTTTTTTAGCCTAAAAATCATTATTTAATGGATAATAATGATTTAAAACATGTAATTTATAAATTATTAAAAAACATAGAAGCAATACAGATATTTATAAATGTATATATAGTATATCCCAACTTTTACCGACTGTAATCTTAAACAAAGAGTAGTTTTTATAAAACAAGAAGAAAATAAGTTAGTGCAATTTTACAATAAAAATCTACTTTTATATCAATTTATTTTTACTCTAATAGAATATTATGTGTCCTATAATCATATTTTTAACTTTCTTTTTTATTTTAGCCAAAAAAATTATAAAAAATTATTATTTAATTAATAATAATAATTTAAAACATAAAATTTATAAATTATTAAAAAAATAGAAAAATGATGCGAATATTCATAAATAAATATATATATATATAATATAATATAGTGTTATGAAGTTATAATTTTTTTAATTATAATTTTAATTAAAAAATTTAAGGAGAATCTAATGTCAAAAGTTGAAGAGGGGAATCTTTTTTTTAGACGTTTTGGAAGAACAGCTTTAGCACTTTCTATGGTCACAACTAGTTTTATTTTAGCTGACCAAACAATAGCTGCTGATGCAAGTCAATTTGACTATCTAGAAAATGGTGAGACAAATACTACTAGAGGTGCGGGAGTTAATGGTGATGGTTCAGGTGCAAAGGTAACAGTTAACAGTGGAGTTGACCTAAATGGTACTATTCATGCAGGGGAAAATGTTGAAAATCCAGCCCTTCCAGGAGGACAACCAACACACTCTTATGTGAGTGCGAATGACTCTATAGGTACAGCCATTGGTTTGGATGTAAATGATACCGTAACAGATTTAGCCAACTTAGGTACAATAGATGCTGATGCTCGTACCTTAGATTCTTATACTACCGATGGTGGTACAGTAGGGCATCCTGACCAAAACAATACAACACTGAAAGCGATTGGGGTAGATGTTGCAAACCCTGTAGACAGCATTGTAAACAGTGGTACTATCTCTGCCTCTGCTATACTGAACAACGACACGAACAACTCTAGTGCAGATGCAGTTGGTGTTAAGATTGGTGGAGCAGTTGGAAGTTTTGTCAATGAAAATGGTAGTTCCATTACTGCCATAGCTGAAACACACAGAGCAATTTACGATGCAGATGGTAACTTTGTTCGAAATGAACTTGTCGCTAGAATAGGTGGTCGTACTGGTATTTCAGGTACAATCAACACAGCTGACTTGGGTCAAGATGCTCACTACACTTCAACCATACAAGAGGACACACATATAGGTAAAGACTCAAAACTTTTCCAAGATGATGATGCCAAGTACAATAGCAGATTAGTTAACGACCATGACTACGACAGAGCTGGAAACAATGCCATAGATACGGATGATATCTTAAATGCTTCTAACTACTTACGTACTGACTATGGTACAACAAACAACTCACATATACACATTGAGAACTTTACAGCAGAAGACCACAAAGCTCCTGATGAACTTCTCAATACTATTTCAGCAGAGGGTGTAACGGTAGAGAGTGCAATAACTGGAGGTGTTACAAACCATGAGTATATCTCTTCTCTTAGAATAGATGCTGCACTTGGAGGTGATGATGCACTGCTTGTTACACCAAATGGTGGGTCGGTTATTGTCGATGCAGATGGAGATGGTGTTCCTGCTAATATTGACCAAGATGATACTAATGCCAGTATGGGTGCACCAACAGAAGCTGAACTAGAAGCTGATGCACTTGCCTCACTTCCTGACTTAACCAATGATGGTTCACTAGGAAATCAAGGTGGTGCTAGTTATCCTGCTTATGATGGAACGGGGATGGATTCTCCTAATCCACCTGTTTTTGATGATAATAATATCTCTTTGGACTATAATACCTCTTTAGTCGGTCCAGACAATAATGAAACTCAAATTAATGGACAACTTGTTGCATCAAACAACTATGGAGAGGTAGCAGGGAAAGAGGCAGAAGCCTCTTTTAACGCTGAAATAGATGCTCTCGGACCAGCACCTGACCCAGATGCCTTCACTGATGCAGATGCAGGTAACGCTGCAAAAGATGATTATATTACTGCCGTAAATAATGCAACAGCTGACAATAACTATTCAGCTGTAAAAGAGGACATTGCAAAAGCGTATCTTAAGTCACCATCAGCAGGAGATGTTAACACTTCAACTGAGACTCCTACATTGGAGGCTCCTGCTGGTCTACCAAAAAGTGGTGAAGAGGTAGCTAGAATTGGTAACACTGTAAACAATTCAGCTATTCTTGGAGCTATTCATGGGGTTCTAGTAAAAGCCTCTACAGGAACCAACTTAAGTGATGAAATTAATGCTACTACAGGAGAGCTTGTTGCTGGTCAAGGAGGAGATGGTAATCGAAGCATTAATGCAAATGTTACTTCTGCTTCATACTCAGCCTATTTAGGTGAGGGGGTAGATGAGAATGGAAATTCTCGTATTATCACCAGAGATACAAACAGTTCAAGTAAAGATTTTAACAGATTGACCAATGACCTTATTGGTGGATTTACAAATAATCTTACTGTTTCAGCAGGTTTAGGTGGTTCAGCATTTACTTTGACTACTGATGCTACAGCATTGGCAGCTCATGCAGACCATATTGATATTAACCAAACATCAACTACAGATGGCAATGGAACAAACTATGAAGATATTGTCTCTAACCCAACCTCTATAGTAGGTGTAGGAACCTTAGAAAACTCTGGTGTTGCTACAGCAATGACAGGTGGACTTGGTGGTTCAGGGCTTGAGATTCAAGCAACAGCTACAGGTGGTATGTCAACACCAGGTGCCATTACAGGTAAAGAGCTGGTTATCTCTCCAACATCTATTACCAATGTTCGTGAAATCATTAACTATGGTAATATACTTGGTGGTCTTGGTGGTTACGGTGTTAATGGTGAAGCTAAAGCTACAGGTGCAATTTTAGCAGGTGACATTAATGCTAGTAAAGGAACCCATCCTACACAACAGACAGGTGTTGTAGTAAGAACTCATGCCGATGCAACAGCTGGTAACTTCTTTACAAGTGGTACAATTGTACAATCGCTAGGTATGGATGCTGTAAAAATGGGAACTACAGGTTCTTCTACATTAGCACTAACAGGGGGAACTACTGATGCTGATGTAGATATTTTCACTACTGCTAGAGGTGGTGTCCAAAAAGTTTATGGTAAAGATGGTAACAAAGCAGAGTTGACCGATGGTAGTTTCCTAAATGCAGGGCTTATTACTTCTGCATTGGCAATGCATGGTGTTAACATGGAGACCAGTGGTATCTCTACCATTGGTACTGCTGGTAAAATTACAGACAGTGACCTTAACGTAACCAATATGTCAACAGGTGGAACAGAGGGGTCATTTGGAAACATTGCTTGGGCAGGAAAAATTAATCCAGAGACACTTAAAAAAGAGGGAATTGCAGTACAAAGAGGTAGTATTAGTTCATCTTTAGCAATGGATGCCGTACACCTTACAGGTTCAGGATTAGCAACACTACTTCCATTAGCAGAGATGTCAAACAGTAAAGTAGAAGTAACTAACATTACCAAAGGTGGGGTTGGTGAACACTTCCTAAACTATGGTCTCATTACCTCCTCGTTAGCGATGAATGGTGTAAATCTTAGTGCAACGGGTAGTGCAGTGCTACTTGCACCTTCTATTGTTGCTGGTGAAACCAGTGTGGTTAATATTACTAGAACAGGTACAGGTGGAGACTTTATCAACGGTGCAAGTGCCATTGAGACAGGTGCATTAAAAGAGGGAACAACGCTTGTACACAACCCACTCTATACTACAGCAGATGGTCAAAAAGAACTTATTAAGTCTCGTGATGGTTACTACACCGTAGCAGCTGAAATCAATGAGAACAATACCTCCGATACGAACAGTTCAGGGGCGCATGCGAACATTGTCGAAGACCTTGGTGTTGATGCAAACCGTAGTGTTGACATTGGTACAGACATAGGAACAGTAGCCAATAGTAACAGTGAAGTAACAAGAAAGTACAATCAACTAGAAGAGCTTACGGTTCACGCTTATGACAAAGAGGCTATTGTTACACCAAGTCTCATTAGTGCCTCTTTAGCACTCGATGCCATTAACTTTACAGCACTTAATGCAGGTACAACAGCAGGTACAGGTGATATAAAAGCGAGTACCGATGAGCGAATTGACAGAGGTCTTGACGTAAATGATACAGGTGATGATTCAAACAAAGATGTCTACAACACAAGAGCTAAAGTAAAAGTATTGACAGCTGTTGACTCTAGTATTGGTGGTGACTTTGTGAACAATGGTTCAATCACCTCTTCATTGGCATTAAATGCTGTTAATGGTGCATCTACCAGTGGAAATATCTTCTCTATTGGCTCTATTGAGGCATCAGATGTAGACCAAGAGACCTATACACGAGCTGGAGTACGAGGAAACTTCTACAACGAAGCTGTCTCTAGAGAAGTTGGTGCTGCAAAATTCTTTACTACACGAGAAGGAGATGAAGAGGTTGGAGCCTTTGCTTACAGTCGATTGACAACTCCTCCTGCTGTTATCTCATCTGCTTTAGCACTCAATGCCATTAACTTAGAGTCACATGCTGTTAATGCTGTAACCATTGACTCTAAAGCTGCTGCTTATGTTGCAGACCCTGTTGGTTCAGGTGTTACTAACGATGAGCAGTCAAGAAATATTGACGACTTTAAAGCGGTTGCTGGAGCAACACGTTCAAATGTTAGAAACTCTATCACCTCTATAGCAGGGGTCGGAAAAGACTTCTCAAACTCAGGTACAATTAGTTCTGCTCTAGCACTGAATGCAGTTGATGGTCTTACCGATGGAACAAATGCAGTTTTAGGAACAATCAAAGGTACAAACTTTGAAAACTCTCTACTCTCTGTTGGTGGTATTCAAGGGGACTTTGACAACGATATTCAGTCACTTAAAATTGGTGCTCCTACTCCTATCTATAAAGATGTTTATACCATTGATGGAAGTAACAACCGTGTAGACCCTAAATATTACGATAATGAAGATGCAAAAGAGGGTGAACGTGTTAAGTCAAACGTTTTAGATAGAGTTGTTTATGACAGAATTCATCTTGCTCCTACCATTACTTCTTCGTTGGCACTTGATGCTGTAAATATGAATGCAGTTAACATAGCACATACTAACGCTGCAGATATTGGTGTTAGTGAAGTTGAAGTGGTTACTAATCATACAGGTTATGCAACGGCAGAGGAGAACAATGAAACACTTGTTGAACACTACCGTGATGGTGGTGCTGACCACCTTGTTTCGCCTGTTGATATTAACTCTAGCATTTTTGACAGTGATAGAATCATTAAAGTTACTTCAGAAAATGTAAGTTCTGTCTCAGAGGTAAGAGCAGGTATTGGTGGTAAGTTTACTAACCGTGGACTCATCTCAACCTCTTTAGCACTCAATGGTGTAACAGCACTTGCACTCAATACCCTTTCAGATAGTACAGGTAAAATTGAAGGTGGTAATGTTAAACACAGTACGTTAGTTGTTGCAGGTATAGGGAACAATGTTGATGCCAATGATAGTTCAGGTTTTCTTAATGCTGCTGACACTTATGACACAGGTGCTGTGCAGATTGGACAGAGTCAAGTACTTGCACACAACAATGGTAAAGCACATGCACTTGTAGATATAGATGCTAATGATGCACACTTTGATGGAAATGAAACCCATGTAAGAGATGCTAACTTAACCCTTGCTAACTCTGAAGATGTTGTGTTCTGGAACAAAGATGCTGCACCTATTCCAGGTACAATGACGGCTGCCTTAGCACTTGATGTTGTTAATGTTTCAGCAAGTAACCTTATGAGTTCGCGTACAGGAGCTATTAAAGCTGTAACGGGTGATGTCAATGTAACGACTATCTCGGAAGCTACAGGAACCGATGAGATTGTTGCTGTTGTTGGTCACCATGTTGAGGGTTCTGCTAGAGCGACTGTAACTTCTGGAAGTACGGTTATAGCAGGAATTAACGGTGGATTTACGAACCAAGGAATCATGACCTCTTCTTTAGCGTTAAATGTTCTTCAAGCATCGGTTGTTGCAAGTAATGGACTCTTAACCTCAGATGTAGAGGGTTCATCAGTAGAACACAATACACTTACTGTTGCAGGTGTTCAAAATGGTGACTTTAAAAATGAGATGTTATCTTTTGACACTGATAGTGGACAAGTCATTACTCAACTCGAAGGCGATACTGAAACCCCAACGGTTGTCTTCTCTAAACTTCCAAATTTACCTCCAGTTATGTCATCTGCCTTAGCACTTGATGTTGTTGATGCAAAGGTTCTTGCCGCAACCAATACCATGGGAGGAACCATTGAAGCTTCAGAAGGTGTTAAATATGATGGTAACAGAGATAACGACTGGAAACTAGAGACCATCTTTAACGCTGCTCGTTCAGTTAGTTCTGATGCAAATAGCTCAACTAAAACCATTGCAGGAATAGAAGGAAACTTCTACAACACAGGTGTTATTAGTGCGAAATTAGCACTTAATGGAATTGATGCTCCAATTACCGTTGCTACCAATACCTTTAGCTCTACTGTTAAAGGTTCTAATGCTTCTGCTACTTCTTACACCGTAGCAGGTATTCAAGGTGACTTTACCAATGATGTAGCAACCCTAGATACAGGAGCTGCACATGTTATCCAAAGAGATGTCATTAACCCTAATGGTGAGAACTTAGATAGAAACATTACAGTTTCAAAAAATGACAATGCTCTTTATGTCATGGGTAACGATACTAGACCAGCAGGAGAACGACTAGAGAGTAATGTAGCGTTTACCAATATTGCTGACAAACTACATGAAGATGAGAACAACTATGCGTTTGGTCTAGGAAAAGATGGTACTGTAGATGATGGTGTCGTTTATGACCAGTTCCCTACGGAAGCAACACTTATGAACAATGCGTTAGCACTTGATGTGGTAAATACCAGTGTCTTAGCTGGAACACATACAGTAAAGCTTTCAGCTATTGAAGATGAAGTAAAAGTTGTTCGTATGAACAATACAAGCGATGGAACACCAGACAATGAAGGTATCCGTTCAATAGCTGACAAAGAGATGGTGGTTGATGTAACCTCTGATACGGTCTCTAACTTTACAGCTATTGCGGGTATAGGTGGTAAATTTACCAACCGTTCACCAGCAGGTATGACAGCTGCCTTGTCGCTTAATATTATAGACAGTTGGGCAAATGGTACTACAACAACCTCAGGAGCTACGGTTCATGGTGGTCATACGGACATCAATTCACTGGTTATTGCAGGTATTGGTAACGGAGAGGACAATGAGAGTAGAGGTATAGAAAACCGTGCAGACTCATACAACACAACCGTACATGTAAATAACCACTCAATGGTAGCAACAGGAGACATCGACCCAGTCGATGGAAACAGATTCCATACTGCCGATGCAAATGAAGCGATTATTGCTGATGCAAATGAGAGTCAAACTAAACTAGCACTTATGGAGAGTCCAGAAGTTGTCTATTGGGACAATAAGATTATCTCAGGAAACTTGGCAACAAGCTTAGCACTAGATGTCTTTAAGCTCAATGCGGTTAACACAGCTACTCTTGGTGTAACTGAAGCGTATGCTGTTACCAATGAGGTGAATGTTTCAGGAGAAATGCAACAAGTTGCAGGATTCCATGTAACAGGAAGTTCAGTTGGTGCTAAAGTGACTGAAAATGCTACCGTCATTGCAGGGGTTAGAGGTGGTTTCCTTAACCAAGGTATCATCACCACAGCACTTGCAGGAAATGTACTAGATGCCTCTTCTGTTGTAGGTGCTTATCCTGTACCTGGAACCAAGGGTGAAACTACTGCTGATGTCATTGGTTCGGACTTAACAACCAATACAACAACTATTGTTGGAGTACAAGATGGAGGCTTCACCAATGAAATTGTATCGCTAGACACGAAAGGGTCTGAAGTTGTTACCGCACTTAATGAAGATGGAACACAGAGACCAGAAGTTATTTTTAACAGAGTAAGAACAGAGGCTCCAGCTGCTGCTTTCCTTGGAACAAACTTAGCTTTAGATGTTGTAAAACTGGATGTTGCCTCTACCAATACGGTTAAAGCTAAAGCTTCAGCTTCAGAGTATGTACTTAGTTCAGCTTCTACAGGAGATGCACTTGCCGATGCTAAAACAGGTATGTCAAATGTATCTGCTTCAACCACCTCTATTGGTGGTATAGATGGAAACTTCTATAACTCAGGTATGATTACCTCTACCTTAGCACTCAATGCCATTACGTCAAAATCACTCTCTACCAATACACTTACGAGTGATGCAATCATTGGTTCTAATTATGAAGCTAAGGGTCTGTCGTATGCAAGAATTAATGGTGACTTTGTTAATGATGCAAGACTTTATGACGACGATACCTCACCAACGGTAAACTACTACCCTGTTTCAGATACTAACGATACAGATTCACATGTAGCACGTTCGGTAACCTACAACCAAGATGTTGTTCAAGGTCTTATTGGAACCATTACTTCAGCAGGAGCACCTCTTGCTCTTATTGCGACTGGTACACAAGCAGTTACTGTAAATGACATGGGTGTTAAAGAGGTTAAAGTAGTTGATGTAAGTAGTGATGCGTTAGCATTTGATGCAGACTTAAACCATACAGCAGTAACTGAACGTCTTAGCTCAAACATTAAAGCAAGTAACCAAGCACACTCTGGGGTAGGAGGAATCTTCCTCAATGCAGGTCTTATGACAACAGCTGCTACGGCATCTCCTGCACTGATTCATCTTGACTCACTCGATATTACAGGTTCATCGGTAACGGCTAAAGCTATTGCAGGTGGTACACTTGAGGCAAATAACACTGTTCTCAATGGTACAAACCTTGCAAACACTTCAGGTAAAACATTTGCCGACCTTAGAGCAATCAATGCTTATACAACTATTTTACCAGCAGGTATTGATATTAAAGCACTTAATATTACTGTCGAAGGTGAAGATAGAGATACAGATGTAATTGGTTTCCTAAACGACAAAAGAGACTTTAACACAGTTTTAGAGTCAGATGCTGACCATGACCCATTAAAAGTAGCCGTAGGAACAATAGCTTCTGCTACACTCCCTGTACCAATTAGTATGTTAGCAACAGGTGGTGCAACAACAGACTTAACCTCTATTGCTGCAGCTGATGGTAGACTCTATACTACTGATGCAGACAAAGACCAACCTTACGGAACAGCAACCTTTAACCATGTTGAAAATGTAAACTCAGTAATCAAAGGTGACTTTGTTAACTTAGGAACAATCGCTACAGGAACCTCTCCTATTGCATCAATCAATATGTTAGCAACCAATAATGGTGCATCAAACGATGTACATAGTATTGATGGAAACAAAACAAATGGTGGATTGTTACTTTCAAATACAGAGAGTCATGTTAACTCGTATATCGATGGAGACTTTATTAACACAGGAACAATTATCTCTCCTGTGGCAGTATTGGGTATTAACATGGAAGCTGCAGGTGGAAAAAGTGAGATTAAAGGTTCACTAGATAGTAAAGAGCTAACCGAGTATGCAGGTGCAAATGGAAAAGTAGTTGCAAGTAACCTACAGACAACACACTCTGGAGCAAAACACTTCTTCAACTCAGGTGAAATCACTCATGTTCTAGGAACAGGCATTAGCTTAACCGCAACAGGTAAAGCAGACAGTACAGCGTTTACCTTTAGCGATACAAACCTAACTCAAGCAAAAAATGCGGTCATCTCTAATCAGGTTATTTCAGATGCTTCACTCTTATCGTTTACCAACTCTGGCTTAATCTCTGCTAACCTAGGTGCATTAAACTTAAGTGCTGAAGGTGAAGGTAAAAGAGCTACCGATAAAGATGATGTAAACTTAGCCTCTTATGAGAATACATTAGCAAGAGTAAACGCAAGTGTAGGAGATATTAGAAACTTAGGATACACACGTCAACAAGCTATGTGGGAAGTACATAAAAACTTCAACACAGACAACAACGATACAACTGATGACCAACTTCATGCAACAGAAGAGAGAGTTACAAGAAATGGTGGTGAGTATGACTTAACTACAGGTGAACTAACAGCAACAGAGGGTACTTTTAGTACTGAAGATGAGCTAAATCGTTTAGCCTTTGGTGTACTTGATGCAGACCAAAATACTTCAGCACCTATCTTAGAGCAACATCAAGGTGTTATGACGTCACTTACAACACATGTAATCGGAGTTAAAGCTGTAGCTACAGGTGATGAAAATGCAACAGTTGTAACAGCAACAACAGGACATATTATCAATGGTGGTAAAATTACTGCTACTGCAGGAATTGGTATAGACATTTCTGCTGATGGTGATGCTGGTACAGGACACAATAAAGGTGCTAAAGCTATTGCAACTACAGGAGTTATTGCAAACTTAGTAACACATGATACCTTTGCCGTTAATGACAACAGTGTATTTAGAAATGGCTCAGCTAAGCCTACTAAAGGTGAGAAGATACATACTGTTTTAACCTCTGAAATTTCAGGTACTGTTGCAGGTATTAAGATAGATGCAGTAGATGCAGGAGATAAAGATGTCTCTATTGCTACAGTTGAGCAAATTGTTAACTACCGTCAAGTACTTAATCATGGTGACCTAGTCATTGACTCTTCTGGTGTAGATGGTGATGCAGAAGAAACTGCTGATGGTAAAGTAAAAGCCAATGGTGGAGAAACTACTACGGTTACAAATCGTCTTGCTAACTATGGTGTAAAGCGAATCACTACTGACAATGTTTATAACTCAGTTATTTCTGGTACAGGTGCTGGTTCATCTATTATTGTAGGTGAAAATGCTCATGTTAAAGATGGAATTCTTAACTACGGTGAACTTATAGGTAAAGTTGAAATTGGTGATGCAGACCTACACCTTTATGGTTTGGTTCAAAATGCTGATAAAAATGAGACCTTTGGTGCAAGACCAGAGACAGATGAGATGGGGCTTACAGACAACTACTTTGCTCAGAATGATGATATTAATGAAACATCAGCATATGTTGATGCTGAAGACCATATACAAGTAGCAGGTATGATTACAACGGATACTCCTGCAAAAGTAACTGATGCAATTATTGGTTCATCTATTAGTTTCCATAACTCACATATTTTGAACACGCCAGATGCAACTTACAATGCTGACCGTATTATTATCCCTAAAGGTTCTATTGTAAATATTGATGAAAATACAGAGTTTATTACTGAGGCAAGAAATCCATTTGATGTCAATCTTTCTGAAGGTACACATAATATGTTTACCAACAGTGGTTACTTAAATGTTAGAGCTGGTAAACAGGTTAAAGTGACAGGTAACTATGAACAAGCAGGTGGATTCTTTGTAACCAATGTAAAACTAGGTTCTATCACAGCTGGTAAAGATGACCATACTTATGATGCTAATGACTATGGTCAACTCGAAGTAACTGGAAATGCTGACTTAACGGGTGGAATCCTAGTTATGATGGATGACCTAGAGCGAGATTTAGATGCAGAGACACAAGCTGCTGGACATGAGACAAGACTCAAAGATGTTGTTATTGCAGGTAGCTTAAGTAGTGGAAGTAATAAAAATATTACAGGTGCAGGTGGTCAAGGTGATATTGGGCTTGAGAGTACTTTAACAGGAATTACCGTTCAAGATAACTCAAGAGTATTTGACTTTGAGCCAGTAACTGGTACAAAAACTACCGATGTGTCGCTTAGAATTAAACCTCAAGATCCAAATGCAGCTCCAATTAGTATTGATACAACTAACGTTGCTATCTCTGCTATTAAATCTACAGCTAGAGTGATTGCTTCTCGTATTGATAGTAGACCTCTTATAGGAGGCACAACAGAGCGTCCAACTGTAAGATTTACAGCTACTCAGACGGCACCAGAAGTTACGCCAGTTGAACAAGAAACTGTTGCACGTCCTCAAGTAGATACGGCTACTCCAACAGGTAGTAGTATAGAGTCAAGAACAACTGTCTTGAGTCAAGCTACAGAAGAATCTGTACACCAAGACCTTGTATTAGGTACAGGTGCAGAGATTACACCATCGTTAACTGATTATGAGATTGCTAAAATTACAGACTTAAATCAAACTGAAAAATTAAATATGTGGGGTAAAATCTACTACAGCTATGGTGTACAAGATGGACAGACAGCTTCACAAACAGTTAGTGGGCAGACTAAATCTATAGAGCAATCAGGTTATACCTCTAATGCTTATGGTTTAGTTGCTGGTGCAGACAAAAAATATGATGACTGGTTTATTGGTACTGCTGTTGCAGTAGGAAAAAGTAAAGCATCTTCAAGCTCAGGTGCTTCTACCACTTCTGATACTACAATGCTTCAAGTTACAGAGTATGGTTCACATCCAGTAGCTGACGGTAGAGTTAATGTTCAAGGTTCATTCGCATACTTAACAAATAATAAAGATAGAATAGATGGTACTGTTGGTGATGGATTAGGAAGTGATGGTAAAAACTATAAGTCAGAGTATGATGGTTATGCTTTAAGTGCAGGTGTTGAGTATGAGCAAGGATTTAAAATTACTAATGAGACTATGATAGTTCCTCATGTAGGATTAACAGGTATCTATGTAGAGAATGATGCTTACACAGAAAAAGGTGGAAATAATGCACAAGAGGTAAGTTCTGCTAGTAGTTCAGCAGTTATTGCAAATATTGGTGCAAGAGCACAATATAAAGTGACTGAAAACTCTTCACTTGTTGTGAATGCTGATATTGGTTATGATATGGTAGGTAATAGTGTAGAGTATGAAGCACGAACAGCACTAAATCCAAACACTCAAACAGTACATATAGAAGGTGCAAAACCAGAACCACTTGAGTATGATGTTGGTGTAGGTTATCAGTTTGTTACTCCTGGTAATACAATTATTAGAGCAAATGCTGACTACAGAGCACGTGATGGATACCAAGAGACAACAGGAAGTTTAAAAGTTTACTATCCATTTTAATAGATAAGGTAAAGGATACTTTGGGCTTTTGCCCAAAGAACTATAAAGAAGAAGCAAAGGACAAACATGAGAGTAATACAAAAGATATTAGGATTATCTATCGTTGCGATTGTTATGGCAGGGTGTGGAGATACAGGTAAGTTAAGTGAGAGAAAAGTAGACTCTGGACTAGATTCTAGACTAGACTCTGAAGAGCCACATAACTATGTTATTAAAGCGAAGGAGCAGAGTTTAACTGCTGCCCAAAAAGAGATAGTAAGAGTACATAATGAAAGACGAAGGCTTGATTTCTCAGATTCTGACTTAGGTTATAGTTTGGAATTAGAAGAGGCTGCACAAGCTTATGCCAATAAGTTAGCCGAAAGTGGTAAACGAGAGCATGACCCAAAAAATGCAGAAAAGGGTTATGGTGAAAATATTTTTGCACACTCTACTAATAAAAATATTCAGATAGAAGATGCCATGCGTGTTTGGTATGACAATGAAAAAGAGATTTATGATTATGAAACAGGTGAATGTAACACCTCTAAAGTAAGATTAAAAAATGATGCACAGGCTACTTGTGGTCACTATACTCAAGTTGCATGGCAAAATACAAAAGAGGTGGGATGTGCTTCTGCACTTTATAAAGATAGAAATGATAGTAATTTAGGTGGTTCTGTTTATGATGGTGGTTCTGTCTATGTTTGTAAATATAGAGACCCAGGAAATGTGGTTAATGAAAAACCGTACTGTACAAACTATACAACAAGTGATATCTATACTGGAATAACACCTACTATCAATACCCTTGATATTTCTGGAAAAAATTTAGAGATAGAGCTTGTAGAAGAGGACAGAGTTAACTGTACAAGAAAAGATAATCGTAATGGTGCTATATACTTTTCAAAAAGTTTTAAATCAGCACAATTAAGAGATTTTGATATTTTCAACGGAGATAGCTATACAGTAACACTTGATTTTGATAATGTTACCATTGTTGATAATATGGTTAAATTAAAAGGTATAGGAATTGCTCCAGAGAAATATCCTATCTTTATGAATATTAAATTTGTAGGTGAAGCAAATGACTACTATGGTGTTGAGTTAGAGTGGAATGGTCATAATGAAAACAATGCAACACTCTCTAGAAAAATGAAAGCTAAAATTTATAAATAAAAAACTTCAAGGCTAAAGAGTTCCTCTTTAGCTTTAAATAATAACCCTCAATTTATCATAATTCTTATCTGAAAAATCAAATAAATATTGTATAATATTACAAAAAAAACAAGGAAAATAATGAAGAAATTTCTATTGGGATTACTGGTTATAGGGTTGGGAATATTTGGTGCATATTATTATGTTACACTCTCTATGGTAAATGTAGCAGATAGCTTTTTTGAGTCTGTTAAAGCAAAAAATATGGCTCAAGCAGAGCAATACCTATCAAAAGAGTTTAAGGAAAATACTTCTACAGCACAGCTAATCCAATATCTATCAGTATATAAGTTAAATAACTATAAGGAATTAAACTGGGGATATAAAAGAACTATAGATTTAAATATAAGTAATTTTGGTAAAAGTGGTGCCTTAGAAGGAACTATTGTTAATGAAGATAATGTCTCATCTACTTTAAAAATGCAGTTTAAACAAGAATCTGGAGTATGGAAAATATTTGCTTTAGAAAAGGTACTTTCTAAAGAGGAGATTGAGAAACAGAAACTTATTCAAGCTTATACTACTTTAGCACGTGTATCAATATATACTTTAGGTAAAGCTATACAAGAGAACAATATGACTATTTTATATAATAATATTGCGAAAAAATGGCAGAAAGAGACTAGTGTAAAGGAGTTAGAAAAAGCTTATGGTGTCTTAATTGAGAAAAAAGTCAACCTACTTCCTTTAAATAAGGTCTCTCCAATACTAACTAAAGTTAATATTGAAAAAAATGGTTTATTAGTTGTCGCTGGTTATTATCCTTTAGGTAAGACAAATCTATATTTTGCAACCAATTATATTATAGAGAATAAAATATGGAAACTAGTAGGCTTAGCAATAGAGTTTAGGTAGAGAGATTTAATTCTCTCTACTATCTATAGTAATAACAGTATGAACATTACCTCTTGGGTTAAAATCAGCTACTAGCTTTATCCACTTTGGTTTTAGATTCTCTTTTAATGTATCGAAAATCTCATTTGCAGAGTTCTCATGAGAGATGTGTCGGTTCATAAATGAGTTTATGTAGAGCTTTAGGGCTTTTAGCTCTATAACTTTTTTATCTGGGCAGTAGCTTAGCTTAATGGTTGCAAAGTCTGGGTAGCCACTTCTTGGGCATTTGCACATAAACTCTGGTAGCTCTATATCTATAGTGTAATCTTTTTGGTGGTTATTGTCCCAATAGTGTTCTTTTGCATTAATG
>JALVEV010000255.1 GCA_027030605.1 Campylobacteraceae bacterium
TGTGTTTCTCCAGGAGATTACTCTGATATATCACCTATTAGTATTGATATAAATGGAACAAGTACTAAGCCTAGATACATACTTTTAAACAATGGAAACAATGAGCACCCTGTAAACTTAGATTATACCGATTTAGCAAAATATAGATTAGAATTTCACTCTTCAGATTATTGGGTAGTTGATAGATTAGCTTATTGGGAAGATGAAAACCCTCATAATAAGATGATTGTACTAGAAAATTCTAGTCATAATATATTTAATCGTATTTTAGGAAAAGATGTTGCTAGTGGTATTAGTTTTTATACAGGTTCAAATGATAATATCATTCAAAATTCACACATGGAAAAGACTCAGTGGTCTGTAGATTTTGCAGTAAATGAAAGAAATGAATCTAATCGTACTTCTAAACTACCTCCTTATGAAAAACGAATTTTTGCAGATACTGCTGCTTTTCAATTAGTTGGACTTAATCCTAATGAGAGTTTAAAAAATAATATTATTACACATAATGAAGTAATTAATTTTATTGATGCTGTTCAATTAGTTCGTAATAGTAATGCAGAGTATAATGCTTCTATACATGGTACTATAAATCCTCGTTTAAATGGAGAGGGTACAATTATTGAAGATAATGTTTTTTATGTCACACCATTAGTTTATACAGATGGACATGGTAATTTTACACCTGATGGAAATAAGAGTGTAACTGAAAATGCCTTAGATTTTAAATTTGGGTCACTTAATAGAAATAACCCTGTTATTGTAAAAAATAATGTGATGTTTGGTTATCGCCCTGTTGATAATACTTATAGTTCACTTTCAGATAAAGGTAATGCTATGGTATTTCACTTTGGAGCAAGAGATATTATTGTTGAAAAAAATTATATTTTCGATTCCAATAAAGGTTTTGCAATTGGTGGACCAAGAGGTGATGAACAAGGAGCATACAATTTAACCTTTAGAGATAATATATTTTATAAGTTACCTGGTGCAGGAGTTTATATGCAAGGTCCTCATGGTGATAAAAACACAACTCTATTTTCAACAGCAAAAAATATATTAATTCAACATAATATTTTTGCAAAAGCTGGAACAGACCATAAAGAGATTTACTTAAATTCCTCTTTACATATATATAATACAGAAGGTGTTACAATTGATAATAATAGTTTTATAGACTCTTCACAAATGTATTTTGCCGCAAATCATGGTAAAATATATGCATCAAAAGATTTAAATATTACAAACAATAAATTTTATGGTACTTCTGTTTTACAATCCAAAGAAGAGTCTAACTCTATTCCAGATTATGCTATTTATACAGGCAATACAAAAGAGGATGAAGCATTTAATTGGGATAGTTACAAAAATAAATTTCTTATTAAAAGATTTTCCAATGGTATTCCTGTTTATAAAACAATGAGATAAAAAGGTCAGAGTTAGACCTAAAATAAATAACTAAACTTAATTTATACTTTATCTAAAAGAAAATGATAGACTTCTATTTTACTAAGAAAAAGGGGTCTATCATGCTAAGATAGCAAACTAAAAATATATAGTATATATAATAGAGTCTACAAAATAGATAGTATGAAACTACTCCAAAAAAACTCTTTCATGATAGAGAAACTATTAAGAAAATATCTTTGATGAAGAAAGATAATGCTCTGATTTTATTCTATGTATCTTTTTAGCTATAATCTCAAAATAGTTTTCAAATATCTCCAAGGATTTCAAATGGCACTAGTGAGTCTTTTTAATATCTCAAAAAACTACGACGTAAAACAGCTCCTAAAAGGGGTAGATTTTCAGCTCAATGAGGGTGAG
>JALVEV010000256.1 GCA_027030605.1 Campylobacteraceae bacterium
ATGATAAAAGTTTGGTATCTTAAAGCCTAAAGCATCATAGACTACTATCTGTTTTGGTGTGTTGTATAGGTGGTCATCTCCACGAATCACATCTGTTAAGCCCATTAAAGCATCATCTATAGCAACTACAAAATTATAAGTAGGGACACCACCTGCTCTAGCAATTACAAAATCATCTACTTCAGAGGCATCTACTGAAAACTCCCCTTTTACACCATCAGTAAATGAGATTTTCCCCTCTTGTGGAGCTTTTATTCTAACAACAGGTTCTACCCCTTCTGGAGGTGTTCCAGTAAAGTCACGGTAACGTCCATCGTAACGAGTTCTCTCTCCTTTTGCCATCTGCTCTTGTCGAAGTTGGTCTAACTCCTCTTTGGTCATATAGCACTTATAGGCTTTGCCTTCCTCTAAGAGCTGGTCAATATATTTTTTATATAAATCGAAACGTTTTGATTGAAAAATTGCTTTGCCATCATAAGACATCCCTACCCATTCAAAGGCCTTTAAAATAGCCTCAACAGCCTCTTCTGAATTACGTGCCAAGTCTGTATCTTCAATACGAAGAAGAAACTCTCCACTATTTTTCTTAGCCCAAAGCCATGAAAAGAGAGCTGTTCTTAGCCCTCCAATGTGCAAGTACCCTGTTGGTGATGGTGCAAAACGTGTTCGTATCATAGTTAGTTCACTCTTCTTCCTAAAATTATTGAGAAATTATAACAAAATAGCAGTATAATATCTCTAAAACCACTAAACAACACTCTAAAAGTTTTAAAGTGTTGTTTAATGTTTTAAGTTAATTACTTTTTAGATATAATTTTGCAAAATCATTAAACAAGGCAATTTAAAATAAGATGAAATATAATGAGGTAAAAGAGCAATTAAGGCAAAATCAAAAGAGTTGGCTCATTACAGGTGTAGCAGGATTTATTGGCTCAAATCTTGCAGAAGCACTTCTAAAGCTTAATCAAAAAGTCATTGGACTAGATAACTTCTCTACAGGACATCAATATAACTTGGAACAAATTAAAGAGTCTGTTAGCGAAGAAGAGTGGTCAAATTTTCACTTTCAAGAGGGAGATATTACCAATTTTGAAACATGTCAAAATATAACGAAAGATGTAGATATTGTTCTACATCAAGCAGCACTAGGCTCTGTACCCCGTTCTATAGATAATCCTATCCTAACAAACCACAATAATGTTACAGGGTTTCTAAATATGTTAACAGCATCTAAAGATAATGGTGTTCAACGCTTTGTTTACGCCTCCTCCTCTTCTGTTTATGGAGACTCTCAAGAGTTGCCTAAAGTTGAAGAGCGTACAGGAAACCTCCTCTCCCCCTATGCTGTTACTAAATATGTTAATGAACTCTATATGGGAGTCTTTCAAAAATGTTATGGTACGGAGGCTATTGGGTTACGTTACTTTAATGTTTTTGGAAAACGTCAAGACCCAAATGGAGCCTATGCAGCTGTTATGCCAAAGTGGATTTCACAGATACTCAATGGAGAAGATGTTTATATTAATGGTGATGGGGAGACAAGTCGTGATTTTACCTACATTGACAATGTAGTACAAGCTAATATTTTAGCGGCAACTACTACTAATGAAAAAGCATTTGGTCAAGCATTTAACACAGCTATTGGTGGAAGAGAGACACTTAATAACCTCTATAGTGCCATTGTAAATGGTATAAAAAAAGAGCTACCTGACTTAACAATTAAAGAGCCTATCTATAGAGACTTTAGAGCAGGAGACATTCGACACTCTAATGCCAATATTGACAAGATGAAAGAACTTTTAGGGTATGAACCAACTCATACTTTAGAGAGTGGATTAGAAGAGTCAATAGCATGGTACATTCAAGATATTAAAGGGAGAAAAAATAATGAGCAATAAAATAGCAGTAATCGGATTAGGATATGTAGGTTTACCTCTAGCACACGCATTTTCATCAAAGTATGAAGTAGTAGGTTTTGACATTGCACAGTGGAGAATAGATGAGTTACGTTCAGGAGTAGACAGAACATTAGAACTCTCAACAGAGCAGGTCAATGAAGCTATTGCAAATAAGATGCGATTTACCAATCAATTAGATGAGATAGCTGATTGTAACATCTACATTGTAACCGTACCAACACCAATAGATAAACATAAAAAGCCTGACTTAACACCACTTATTAAAGCGAGTGAATCTATTGGTAAAGTACTTAAAAAAGATGATATTGTTATCTATGAAAGTACCGTCTACCCAGGAGCTACTGAGGAGGAGTGTGTTCCCGTTTTAGAGAAGTTTTCAGGCTTAAAATTCAATGAAGATTTCTTCTGTGGATATAGCCCTGAACGTATTAACCCAGGAGATAAAGAGCATACTGTTACTAAAATCTTAAAAGTGACATCAGGGTCAACTCCAGAGATAGGTAAAAAAGTAGATGAACTCTATGCCTCAATTATTACAGCAGGTACTCACTTAGCTCCAACCATTAAAGTAGCAGAAGCAGCCAAAGTTATTGAGAATTCACAAAGAGATATTAACATAGCTTTCGTAAATGAACTCTCTATGATATTCAATAAATTAGGCATAGATACCAATGCCGTACTTGAAGCAGCAGGAACAAAATGGAACTTCTTGCCATTTAGACCAGGTTTAGTAGGTGGACACTGTATTGGTGTTGACCCATACTACTTAACCCATAAAGCTCAAGAGGTAGGATACAACCCTGAGATTATCTTAGCAGGTAGAAGACTCAATGATAACATGGGTATCTATGTGGCAAGTCAAGTGATTAAACTAATGATTAAAAAAGGTAAAAAGATAGAGGGTTCAAAAGTTTTAGTACTTGGTATCACCTTTAAAGAGAACTGTCCTGACATTAGAAATTCTCGTGTTATTGATGTTATTCGTGAACTACAAGAGTTTGGGTGTGATGTTGAAGTAAGTGACTACTGGGCAGACAAAGAGGAGGTTCAAAGAGAGTACAACTTAGAGCTAAAATCAGAACCAAATATAGAGGAGTATGATGCAGTAGTACTTGCTGTTGCTCATGATAAATACAAAGATATGAAGCTTGACAATGAGAATCAAGTTGTTTTTGATATTAAATCTATTTTAGAGAAAGCAGATGGAAGACTATAGTCCTCCATCTACTTTTTTATCCTCCTCTACGTAACTAACTGTTTCCAATTTATTTTATTGACGCAAGTAGATAGCCTTTAAATATTATGTTATAATCGCAACAAAAAAATAAAGGATTAATATGCGAAAAAAGTATATAACTCTCTCGTTAATTACAATCTTAAGTTCTGCAACTATGCTTCAAGCAAATGATGTAAAATCTTCTCCAGAAACAACACTATCTGATTTAAATCAAAGCAGTAAAAAGACAGATACACTTTTAGCTACCGTTAACGGTCACAAAATTTGGGAAAGCTATTTTGATAAAAGTTTTTCAAAGTTGTCACCTGAAAAGAAAAATCGTACTATTAACAATATTGTTGATGCTGAACTTTTAGTTCAATATGCTTCAAAACAACCTCTTTTTAAAGATAAACAACTCCAAGAGAAAGTAAAATCTGATGGAGAAAAACTTAAGTCTCAAGGTAAAAAGTTTACAGAGCAAGATTATCGTATGGTTTTAGGCTTAAAGGTTATTAACCATTTAGCTGAATCTTTTGCTAAGAAAAGTATAACAGACGAAGAGCTTAAAGAGTATTATAATAAACGTAAAAAAAACTTTAAAAATCTTCCATTTGTTGACTATATTGTAGCTACATTAAATTCAAAAGAAGATGCAGAGAAGATTTTAAAAGCAATGAAGAAGGCAAAAAAGAGTGAGCAGAAAGAGACTTTTTTAAAACTAACTAAAAAATATACAACAGAGAAGAGCAAAATTGATGTCAATAGAGAATATAAATTTGGTGTACCTAGAACACCTTTTACAGCAAATCTATTTCAACTGAAAAAAGGAAGTTATACCCAAAAGCCAATTGAGATGCCAAATAAGACTTATAAACTTATCTACTGTACAGATAAAGGAGAACTTACTAAAGCACCAACAGAAAAAGATTTAAAAAAGAACATACGCTTCATTGTTGAGTATAAAAAGAAATTAGATTGGGTTCATAACAAAATTGAAGAGTTAAAAAAAGAGGCTAAGATTAAAATAGAAAAGAAGTTTTAATGAAAAGGAGTGAGGGAGAGAACTAAAGTTCTTCTCTCCTTAAAATACCTATCTTGTTGATGGAGGCAATAACCCACCAGCTTCAACTGTAGTGTCTGTAGTATTATTGGTATCTGAATTAGTTTGAGTACCACCGCCGTTACCTGAACCAGCTTGACCACCGTCAGTACCTGAGCCAGTTTGACCACTAGTAGAAGAATTGCTAGTCGATGAACTACCATTTCCTCCACACCCTGTAAATGTTGCAATCATTAAAATGATTGCAGATAATGTAAGAAGTTTTCTCATGTTATAATCCCTTATCTTTCTGTTGTGTAAACCCAGTTAGTAAGAGCTGTTTCACCTATACCTGAACCTACCATCTCAGTAACAATTGCTGGAGCTGCTGTTCCAAGTCCACAAGAAGCGTAACCTCCGATTGAGTCGTAAGTTGTACCAAACATATCAGCTTTCTCAAGGTCACTGTTTGTAAGTACTTCAACTTCGTGGATATAAGGTGTACCATCAAGACCATTAAATGGAGATGTAATTAGACCTGAACCCCCACCAATAAATTGGTTCTCTTTTTGATCCCACCAACTACATTGTAGAGTAAATGAGTATTCTGAACCTGTCTTAAATGTAGTTGATGCTGCAGGACCAGTCCATAAACCATCTGCATTACCTAATTGAATTAATACTCTTTTTAGTGGTTGAGTAATAATTAAGTTATTAGCAATACTTCCACCAGCAGCATTGTTAAATGTATAGTAGAATCCACCTGTTGTAAATGTAGTAGCATCCGCATGAATCTTACTAGCTGCTATATTTGCAGATTTTGAATAGTCTGCAATAGTAGCAGTAGTTACATTTGCATCAAGTCTTCTGTCAGCTAAACTAGCTGTTTCACCCTCTGTCCAAGCAATAATAGAGTTATCATCAGTAAAGTTTCTCATTGGAGTTGCAGCTAATACCATATCTCTTGCTGAATTTGTATCTGCACTATGCATTACTCTAATAGAACCTGTAAGACTAGCAGTTGGGTCAGTCCAATTATAGTAACCTGTATCAATACCATCTTTTAAAAGTGGTGAGTTAATATGGTTTTTATATGTACCATTTTGGAAATTAGCTAAACTTCCTGGACCAAATCCACTTCTCCAACCATTTCTTTTTTGATCAAGAAGGTCACGATACTCTCCAAACATCTGAACATGATTATGGTGTTGTTTAGATGCAGGATATGCACTTGAGTTAGTCTCTGCCATCGCGTAGATTACCACATAACCATTTTTTGCTTCTGTAAATGGAATAGTTACAGGGTTTGCATCTCCAAATAAAACGCTTGATGCAGAGTGTTCACCTGCAAGGTTATTATCTTGTGGATTTGGTGCACTTGTTACAACTGAATCTTCATTAAGCTCAATAGAGTCAGAACCAATTTTAAATGTAAATACATCGTTTGCAGAAAGGTAAATATTGAAATCTTTTACTTCTTCTGATGTGTCACCTGAGTAGAGAGCTACTTTAGCAACTATACCATTATCACTATCATTACGTACATATACTTCACTTGACCAACCCTCTTCTTGTGTAAAGTATGGGTAGATAAGTGCATCTCCATGCTGAGTTGTAGAATCAATTGCTAGGTCTGTCATTGTATCACCAGCAAAGTTATCTGCTGCTGTAAAAGCGTAATCCCCTTTAACTGTTGGGGTTGCAAGAGTTTCCCCTAAAATATTTGTATTAAATGCAGACGCACCTGTTGTAAATAGTGCAGCGATAGCTGCGATTGACATGATTTGTTTTTTCATGTTTACTCCTTCGTAAAATTTTTGCAAAAATTTGTAAGTTAGGCTTACTCCTTTGGACTTACAATGAAAAGGTTTCACTGCCAAAGTTGACCGTAAACTGGCTCACTTAAATATTGCGTTTATGTATAATATCACTACTTTTCTTAAAAGTCAAGTAATATTTTTTGCTTCATCACAATTTAGTAGAGAAAGAGGTTCCCTATATATAGTAAGGATTTATATAAAAATGTAGCTATTAAGAAGAGATTTTTAGCTCTATTGAAATTTTAATATTTTTCACCTTTTTACCTTAAAGATGAGATATATTAATATAAATCAACATTAAAATTTTTTTATATTGTAACTTTATTACAACCTAGTAGCCTTCTGGATTCTGACTTTGCCATCTCCAAGCATCTTCACACATCTCCTCAATACCTCTTTTTGCTTCCCAGCCAAGTACCTCTTTAGCATAAGATGGGTCGGCAAAACAGGTTGCAATATCTCCTGCACGTCTCTCTACAATTTTGTATGGAACCCTTTTACCTGAAGCTCTCTCAAATGCTTTAACCATCTCTAAGACTGAGTAGCCCTTACCTGTTCCAAGATTAATGGTCATTGGCTCTGAAAACTCTTTTAATCTATCTAGTGCGTTAACATGACCTTGAGCTAAATCAACTACATGAATATAGTCACGAACACCTGTTCCATCAGCTGTATCATAGTCATCTCCAAATACTGAGAGAACCTCTCTCTTTCCTACTGCTGTTTGAGCAATAAATGGCATAAGATTATTTGGAATTCCATTTGGGTCTTCACCAATAGTTCCCGATTTGTGAGCCCCTACAGGGTTAAAGTATCTAAGCAAAACTACTTTCCACTCACTATCTGATACATAGAGGTCTCTTAAAATCTCTTCAACAAAGAGTTTACTTCGTCCATAAGGGTTTGTAGCAGAGGTAGGAAAGTTTTCTAAGATAGGGGTGGTATGTGGGTCACCATAGACAGTTGCAGAAGAGGAGAAGATGATTGACTTACAGTTGTGTTTTGCCATGACTTGACATAGCGTTACTGTTCCACTTACATTATTGTCATAGTAACGAAGAGGTTGTTCCACCGACTCACCAACAGCTTTAAGCCCTGCAAAGTGAATAACAGCATCTATTTTATGGGTGCTAAAAACCTTTTCTAAGTCACTCTTTTCTCTAATATCCCCCTCAACAACATCTACCTCTTTCCCTACAATCTTTTCAACTCTTTTTATACTCTCTTTTGATGAGTTAGAAAAGTTATCAAAAATAACCACTTCATATCCTGCTTCTACAAGAACTACTACGGTATGCGAACCGATGTATCCTGCTCCACCTGTAACTAAGACTTTCATACTATCTCCTAATTAAATATTAAAAAAACTATATAATTTTTTAAATATTATAACTAACCGATAGTAAAAGCTAAAGTGCTAAATCATAAATCTGAACTACTCCTAAAAGCTCTCCCCTATTGGTAACTAG
>JALVEV010000257.1 GCA_027030605.1 Campylobacteraceae bacterium
CAGCCAGTCCATCACCATGTATCACTTTTGCCAACCCATCACCATGCAAATAACAACTCACTTTTGCTGTTTTTACAAGTCTATAGTCTTTCTCTATACCATAGACATAATCTTCAGCCCAGTCAAAAGGGTCTGCTTTCCAGCTTTTGATTGCTCTTTTTGCAGTAGGTGCTAATGTACTCTCATCTATGGTATCTATGTACTTCTGTATCTCCTCCATAGACTCCGTTATGAAATGCCCCGAACCAGCAGCATAGTCGATGACAGCCGGAAGCAAATCTGTTTTATCACCTCTACTGACTTTCTCCTCAACAATTTGTGTAATAGGCATACTTTTGATAATAAATCTGGCAAGAGGCACTGGCGTAAAAAATTGACCTGACTCCTGTTTAAGCCCTGTAGTGAGAAGTAACTCAAAAAAATCACTTAGAAACTGTTGTCTATAGTTATAGCGTATCTGATAGATTTGAAGTAACTCAACTATCTCCTTAACAACAATGGCATTTTCATTAAAAGAGTCGTCATCATACACCTCTTTTATAGCAAATTCATTATTTTTCTTCAGTCGCATCTCTGTGAGCATCTCTTTGAACTTGGCTTTATACTCATCATCGACCTGCTGAAACTGTTTGTCAAACTCACTGTCACTGACATCTGTTACTTTTTTCTCAAGTAACTCATTCATCCCTCTTGTATAGAGGTCAGAGAGTCTTTTTTGAAAGGAGATATGAGTATCTTCACCCTCTAACCATTGAAAATGAAGCTGTTCGTCATCACTTCTGTCTTCATCTATAATCTTACACAAGAAGAGTGTAAAAATTTTATTGAAAGCATTGGGCTTATCGGAGACTATATTGTGTCTTAAAATTTCTAAAAAACGATTAAATATAAAACTACTGTCTTCTTGTTTTAATACTTGCAGGTCTTTTTTTGTCAAGGCTTTACTTACAAAAGCATAGGCATTGGCATAATCTTCAAAAATACCATTATTTTTAGAAAGCTTATTCCATCTGTCATAAAAATCTTTTACATTACTTGTATCTCGGTACTCTTTTTCTATTTTGACAATCTCATTTCTATATACTACATTTTTTCCATCCTGCCTAGAAGTATATAAAACTAAAATCTCTGCATTTTTATCTTGCTGAAAATAGGTAAAAAGCTGTCCTCCATTTTTTTGCAAACAAGAAAACGCCTTGTCAAACTCTTTGCCCCAACTCTTGCACTCAATCATCATGTAGGCTTTGTTCTCCTGCATGACCAGTATATCCAGCCTGCCACTGGTACCATGTCCTGTTTTCCACTGTTTTTCCAAAACAATACTTTCAGGGGCATAGCCTTTTTCAAGTAACCTGTTTACACATTCCAAAACAACTAAATCTTCTTGCTTCGTAAAATTTTGGGTGGACTTTTTAGTATCATTAAAACAAATTTTGGAGCCAAAATCAATCGTTTTATTTTGTGTATCAAATTCAATACGATAATCATCATGAAGTGTATAATGTTTTTGAAAAATATTTACACTATTCTCTTTGGGTACAAATCCTAACTTTTTTATTAATTCTAACATTTATACCCTCCTTTAAGTGAAATATATGACATTGTGTCATATATTTTCAATTTTATTGAAAAATATGGCGAATTGACATATTTTTACTTATATCGTACCATTTTCATACATAGCACGCATCCTTTCTTTCTCTTTCTCTCTTTTTGCTTTTTCAGCGGCTTTTAGGCGGTAGTCCGAAACAGAGAAGCCCAACAGCATCAAGATGGGTGATGCCACAAAAATGGAAGAGTATGTACCTACAAC
>JALVEV010000258.1 GCA_027030605.1 Campylobacteraceae bacterium
AAAGTCAGCATCACGAGGTAGTTTAGAGAAGTCTGCTACCACAACAGAGCTATCTTTTTTAATATCTTGTATCATCTTTGAGTGAAGTGAATGACTCCAAGTATGATACTGCTCTTTATGACACTCTTGACACTCTTTAGAGCCTACAAACTTAGCCTCTTTTTGTGCCTTTGGCTGTAGGTCAACATTGAGTCCAACACGCTCTTTAGTAAGTTGTCCATAATAAGGAAAAATTTTAGGTTTAAAAAACCAAGCAAAAAGTACAATAGTAATTAAAGTAAGTAAAATAAGAATCTTTTTCATGCCGTAAGAGTAACAAAAAAAGAGTTAAAAGCAATAGATTTTATCGAACAGTTATGTTCGATAAAATATAATTATTCTGTTTCTCCTGCATAACTCATGATTCCACCTGAGTGGTTAATGGCTTTTTCCATACCATTTTGTTTAAATATCTGTTGAACTTGTCCAGAACGGCTTCCTGTTCTACAAGTAAAAATAACCGTTTTATCTCTGTTTTCATCAAGAAAAGGTTGAGCCCAAGATTGAAAAGTTGAAGTAGGTTTTAACATATCTACCCCTTTAATATGACCTGCGTCATACTCCATCTGCTCTCTAACATCTACTAAAATAAAATCTGCATTTCCTTCAGCTCTCTCTTTAAGTAAAGACTCCAACTCTGCTGAAGTAATATGTGATTTGTTTAAGATTGCACTCATAACTATATTGTTCCTTTGAATAAAAATTTATTTTACTTTACATAAAAATATATTATAAATACTTTTATTTATCAATTTTTTTAATTTTAATAGGAGAATTTAACTCCTATTTACACATTTAATTTAACTTCTATTATAATTCGGCAATTATATAAAAGGATTATTGTGATTATAGACAACACTGTACTAGAAAAATTAGAAAAGCTCTCTATGTTAAAGATTGAAGATGATAAAAAAGAGGAACTAGCACAACAACTAAGTGAGATATTAAACTATGTTGAAAACCTCTCAGAGCTAAACACAGACCATCTCAGCCCCTCTTTCTCAACACTTGATGGGGGTACACCAATGAGAGAAGATATACCTCAAAAACAGCCTGAGATTGTTAAAGATATATTCTCTCATGCACCTAAAGCTGAAGATGACTTCTTTATTGTTCCTAAGATTATTGAATAACTTAAATAAATATAAAGAATAGTTTCTATATAGTTTTATTAAAATTTTAAGAAAGATTTAATATGGCTATAGATATAAAAAAACTTCTACAATCAGTTGTTGCTCATGGTGCATCAGATTTACACCTTGTGGCTCGTTCTGAACCTCAAATACGTATTGATGGTGCTTTAAGAGCTGTTAATCTTCCTGTGTTAACAGGTGAAGATATTGAAGAGATGACCTACTCTTTGCTTACAGAGAAACAGAAAAAAGCCTTTGAAGAGTATATGGAGCTTGATTTTGCTCTTATGCTACCTGGTATTGGGCGTTTTAGGGCAAACTACTACCGTACACTTGGAGATATAGCTGCTGCTTTTCGTATTATTCCTACTGAGATTCCATCGCTTGATGATTTGAAGTCTCCACCTATATATAAAGAGCTTATTAAACGAGAAAAGGGGCTTATCTTGGTTACTGGACCTACAGGTTCGGGTAAATCTACTACCCTCTCTGCTCTACTCAATGAGATTAACGAGACTGAACATAAACATATTATTACCATTGAAGACCCTGTAGAGTTTATTCACCAAAATAAAAAATCTGTCTTCTCACATCGTGAGACAGGGCGAGATACTAAAAGC
>JALVEV010000259.1 GCA_027030605.1 Campylobacteraceae bacterium
GGTTATTTGCTTTGAAAAGTTAGAGAAGCAGTTTCATTGGTTTACCTTTTTTTATGCAAACTTGAATGGTTTAGATAGCCAAGCAGAGGTTTTAAAAGATAATATAAAGTGGAGTGCAGGGGAGAAAATGTTGACCTCTTTGGCTTGGAAGCGAAGTAACCACTACTATGCTGTTCGTCAGTTTGTTATTTTGAAAAAAGTTTAAAGTAGCTCTCAAAGGCAACAAAGAGAATGGGTTGATGGATAAGATAGATGAGTAGTGAGTGTTGCCCCATGAACTTTAGGAGTTTGTTGAGTGGAGTGTTTGCAGTAAATATTTTTTTGGTAAAAATCTTTATATGTAAGTTGTAGTAAGTAATGAGTGTTCCTAAAAGAACAACACCAAACCATGGGAAGAGAGCTATTACATCTTGGGTATGGATAGGTGGAAGATGTAGAATTGGTTGTAGAAAATTAAAAATAGAATGAACGGTTAAATTCTCTGTTGCAGAACCAATAAAAATTAAAATAGCAACGAGAAGAGCTATTTTAGGATAGTTTAGAAAAGGTAAAGCTAACAGAGATGAGAGCAGAATAAAGTGTAAAATTCCAAAGTAAATCCATGCATTTGGAAATACTATGTAGGTTGTTGCTGTAACAGTTAAACTAGCTAAACCTAAAAGAAGAACTCTCTTTTTTAGTTTTTTCCATGAAATTGATTTTTGGTGTACTAAAGAGAGGCTAATTCCTACAGATAGTAAAAACATACTAATAATAGTGTAACGAAAGAAAAGAAAAAAGTTTGAGCTATTGAGATTGAGTTCTATAATATGAAAATAGCTTAAGTCATAGATAAAATGGTAGATTACCATAAAGAGTAATGCCCAGCCCCTAAAGATGTCTAATCCTAAAACTCTACAGTTTTTCATGATTCCCTCTCCCCTATTTATGAAAATAATAACATAAATTATGTAAAAATATAGTGAACTGTTAAAGAAAAATACTAAATATTTAATTTTAATTATAATTTAGATATACTAGTCATCTCTATTGTGAGTCTATTTGGTCATTGAAGGGAAAACAGTGAAACAAAATACTTTAAATAAAACTATTTATGGATTGCTAGTTATAATAGGTATCGAAGTTAGTATCCTTATATTGGATAAGCTTTTGGGTAGTACTGAAAAGAGAGCTCATATTTTAGAAGAACCCCCAAAATCATTGAAAGTTCTATATGTAAAAAAAATTAAACAAGATACTTTTATTTCACTTCCTCTTCCTAAAAAAACTCAACATAATAGTAAATTAAAAACTACAAAAGTTAAAACTTCTCTGATTAAAATTTCTCCTAAAGATTATAGTGATGTTGTTAAGATAGAGTCCCCTTTAGTCAAACCAATACTTTACACTAAAAGTATTAAATTGGATGAGCTTAGTATTGCCCAAAAGAAGAGGACTTTTATTAATATGTTACTTCCTTCTATTCTTCTTGCTAAATATCATCTAGTAAAAGAGAGAGAATATCTTTTAGAGTTACTTAGAAAAGATAAGTTGAGTAAATCAGATAGCGTATGGTTAACAAAAAAGAGACATCTCTTTAAAGCTAAGAGTAATGATGAACTATATGATAAAATGGAGCTACACCCAACGAGTATTATTATTGCACAAGCCATTATAGAGAGTGGATGGGGGACTTCTAAATTTTTTAAAAAAGCCAATAATGTTTTTGGTATTTGGTCTTTTAATGTTAACGATAAACGAATACCTGCTTCTGAAAAAAGAGGTAAAAAAAGAGTCTATCTTAAAAAATATAACTCTGTTGAGGAGTCAATTGCTGACTATTTAATAACTCTTTCCACTAAAGATGTTTATAAAGAGTTTAGAGAGAAGAGGCTAGAGACACAAGACCCTTTAGAGTTAATTAAATATTTGGGAAACTACTCTGAATTAAGAGAGAAGTATATTGAAAATTTAAAAAATACCATTCAAAAAAATAAGCTTATTGCGTATGACTCTTACTATTTAGATATATAGATAGTTAGGATATAATAACAGAAACTAAAACTAAAGAGTATATTCGATGTCATTATCTACCCTAGGTCTCTGCCCTGAAATTTTAAAAGCTCTAAAAGATAGAGGTTATGAGTCTACAACTCCCATTCAAAAAGCACTAATACCTGCTATGTTACAAGGTTATGATATTATGGCTGGAGCTCAAACAGGGACAGGTAAAACAGCAGGTTTTATACTGCCTATTTTACAAGAACTCTCTAAAGAGTTGGTGGAGGGGAAACACTACTTAAAAGCTATTATTATAGCTCCTACACGGGAACTAGCAAGACAAGTTCATGAGAGTGTTGAGAGTTACGGAAAATATCTGCCTTTGAAGTCTGTTGTACTCTATGGGGGGGCAAATATGACCTCTCAAGTCAATAGACTTAAGAGTGGAGTAGATATTGTTGTGGCTACCTCTGGGCGACTTTTGGAGCATATTGGCAAAAAAAATATCTCTGTGGAGTCTGTTCGTTATTTGGTCTTAGATGAGGCAGATACCATTTTAGATATGGGGTTTGTACATGAGGTAATGCAGGTGATTGAGAAGTTACCTAAGAAACGACAAAATGTTCTAGTCTCTGCAACACTCTCAGGTTCGCTCAAGCGTTTAGCCCAGAGGATTCTTTATAAACCAAAACTTATTGAAGTCGATAGCATGGGAACTTCTGCTCAAAATGTTGAACTGCTGGTTAACCCTGTAATTAAAGAGAAGAAGATGGAGCTACTCTCTTTTTTAATTGGTTCTAGAAATTACCAACAGGTTTTGGTCTTTGTTAGAAAAAAACAAGAGGCTGATGAGGTAGCAGAAGAGTTAAACTTAAGTGGCTTAAAGACATCGGTCATTCATGGCGACAAGAGTTCAGGGGTACGTTCTAGAGCATTAGAGGCTTTTAAAGAGGGGAAAGTTAGAGTTTTAGTAGCTACGGACATAGTAGCTCGTGGTTTAGATATTCCTAACTTAGCAGTAGTAATAAATTTTGATATTCCCCATGTAACAGGTGATTTTCTTCATAGAATTGGTCGAACGGGTAGGGCAGGAAAGAGAGGTATTGCTATTACTTTGGTCTCACCTAAAGAGGAGATTGCCTTAAAAGAGGTAGAGCGTTTAATGGGTAAAGCAATACAACGAGAGGAGATAGAGGGTTATACTCCAAAGGGTGAAAAGGCTCAACGAGGAGCTAGAAAAGTAGTTGATAGAAAGAGGCGAACAGATGGTGCTTTTGGACGGAAAAAGAGTAGCTCTACACCTACTAAAAAGAAGCGTAAAACCACAAAGCGTGATGGGTTTAAAAACTTTGGAGGAAAAAAGAGAAGTCGCTAATTTTGTTGAGCCTCTCTAATAGCATTTAAAAGTTTCTCTTCGGTAACAGGTTTGACTATAAATGCACCTGCCCCAAGTGCAAGAATCTCTTTAACTCTTAAATCATTTGAGGAGACAGCGATAATTGGTATAGTACTTTCACTATTAGTCTTAAAATACTGTTTTAAAAACTCAGAACCATCCATTCTAGGCATCTCAACATCAAGGAGAATGAGTTGAATATCTTGGTTCTCTTGACAGAGCTGGAGTGCATGACCTCCATCTATGGACTCAATAATATCAACATGATATAGCTCTTTTTTAATTAAAGAGACAAGTAGACGACGATTGATATAATCATCATCTATAATGAGAACTTTAAAAATCATCTCTACCCTCTATATTTTTGAATTAGTTGTTGGATATTGTCTCGTTTAATAACTCCAACATGAACCTCTTTTATTAGGTTGGTATTATAATGTTCGCTACTTTGATTTTGAGAGAGCATAATAACGTTCATATTTGGATGTTGTTTTTTTAAAACTTTTTCATTGAACTGCTCTATCTCTTTGTCAATAAGAAGCATATCATACTCCTCTTTATCAATAAAATTCTCTAGTTCATTAGCTCTATGGACAATTTCAATATCATAGTTCATATTTGCAATAACTTTTGAGAGAATTTGTGCCTCTAGTGGATTCTTTTTTAAGATAAGAATCTTTTTATTAGATTTCTCTTGAGATGGAAGCTCTTCTAACATAGTTAAAGTAGATGACTCCTCCTCTTCCTCTAGAAGTTGAATAGAACCATTTTTAGATTTTTTTATCTCATGATTAGTCTCCTCAAGAGCCTCGCTTGGTGTGGCTTCTATCTCTTCACTATTACTTTTGGGTTTAAGAAACTTTTTTAAGATATAGAGAAGTTCATTGGTCTCAATAGGTTTTGGAATGTACTCATCTAACCCTTGTTCTAAAAAGCGTTCTCTATCACCATTTAGTGCATTAGCTGTTAGGGCAATAATTGGAACATGTTGTAGCTTCTCTTCAACCTCATAGTTAATAATCTCATGAGTTGCCTCAACACCATCCATTACAGGCATCTGAATATCCATAAAAATAAGGTCATAATCATTACTTTTACGTTTTTCAAAAGCTTCTAAACCATTATTAGCAAGGTCAACAGTGACACCATATTTTACTAAAACTTGTTTAATAAGTTTTTGATTAATAAAGTTATCTTCTGCAACAAGGATATGTCCTTCAAATTTAATTTTGTCAAAAGTAACACTATTTTGCTTCTCTAATGTTATCTCTCTACTACTGTTTTCAGTAGCATTCAACCCTTGAATAACTTTTGTAGGGGTAAGAGGTTTATATAAAATCTTGGCAACATTAACACCCAACTCTTCAAAATGTGCTCTATTTGAAAAACTCGCAAGGAGTATTACTTTATGTGAGTTAAGTTTATAAATATGTTTTAATAGCTCATCATCACTATTATCTACATCTATCCAAATACTATTAATAGTTTTATCTTCATTCCACTTTTTTAAGTCAGATGGAGTCTTAAAGCTCTTTATGTTTACCTTATAGTACTCAAGATACTCTGTTAAATATATATCTTGTTGGATAGGAATTTCATAATCATATTTACAGATAGTTAAATCTTTAAAATTATAAGAGAGTGCAAGTTCTGTACTCTCAAGTACCTCTTCAAAAATAATATTAAAATAGAAACGTGTTCCTTTCTCTTTTTCACTTTCAAGTTTAAGTTCTGAACCCATTAAATCTAAAAATTTAGTTGAAATAGTAAGTCCTAAACCTGTTCCTCCATATTTACGAGTGATTGAAACATCAGCTTGTGTAAATGCAGAGAAGACATTCAGTTGTTGCTCTTTTGTCATTCCTACACCATTGTCTTCAATAGAGAAAGAGATTTCTGTTTGATTATCAATAGTTGAGATTTTTTTAATCTCTACCTTAATCTTTCCTCCAAAGTCAGTAAACTTAATGGCATTACTTAAGAGGTTAATGAGAACCTCTTTAATTTTAACCGAATCACCAAGAAGTTTTTTGTCAATTTTAGGGTCAAGGAAAAAATCAAGCTCAATATTTTTTTCTGAAGCTCTCATTCCATAAGTCTCAATAGCATTTTCAAACTCAACAATTGGGTCAAAAATAGTAATATCAAGTTCCGTTTTATCACTTTCAATTTTTGATAAGTCAAGAATATTATTAATGATATTTAATAGATTCTCTGAACTCTTCTCTATAATATTAATAAACTCTTTTTGTTCCTCATTCAGTCCTGTGCTTTTTAGCAGTTCTGTAAACCCTACAATACCATTAAGAGGAGTACGAATCTCGTGAGACATATTGGCTAAAAAGAGTGATTTGGATGCATTTGCTTCTAAAGCTTGTATCTTATCAGCTTTCGCATTCTCAATAAGTGTTTCGATTAACATATAGGCATTGTTCATACCCTCTTTTGTTCTTAAGTCAATATCTTTATAGCTACTCATACCTGATTTATCATATAGCTCTTCAGCTTCAATAATTGAATTAGTAAGAATGTCTTCAAGATTTTTAGTATTGTTTTGAAGCTCTCTCAGTGCCAAAAAAAGAACAATACTAAGTAAAAAAATCAAGAGAATAGTCCCACTTGATAAATAGAGAATAGCTGTAGAGTTAAGCTCAAATGGTACTCTATTGAATGTAGTTGCAATCCCAAAGAGTGAAACTATAAAGAGTAGAAAGAGTGGTAAAATACTAACTAATTTTAATTTATTGTTCAGTTGCAAATTTAATCCTTCTATGCTCTTTTGAGTTGTTGCATATAGTCTTCAAGAGAGAGGAAGTGACCCCAATATTTTTTCAATAATCCCTCTAGTTTCTCATGTTCTGTACAGAACTGTATCTCTTCTAGAATATCAGAGAGTTCATTAATTCGTAAATTACTAGCAGCTCCCTTTAATTTATGCCCAAGTTCATGAATGTTGTCCATATCTTTTTGATAGTATGAGGCAAGTAGATGGTCTTTGTCGTGATGTGCTTGTTCAATAAAGTCATCTACAAACTCTTCAATAAGTACTACAGGTAGATTGAGTTCATCTGCTGCTGTTTGAGGGTTATAAGAGATAGGTAGAGGTGTAATATTATCAAAAGAAATCTCTTTTACTTCTGTATTAGATTTAATCTCTTTATTGAATGCTTCACTTACTGCTTTACTTTTAGGTTCATCAAGAGGGAGGAAGTCTTGGAACTCATCTAGTGTTGCCTCCTCATCACTCTCTTTTGTCTCTTCATCTCTTTTCTCACTCTCTACATTTTGTAGTAGCTCAGAAAAACGTGAATTTAGAACCTCCTCTTTTGTTTCATCATTGTCAGGCTCAACAATATCATCAACTATCTCCTCTTCATAATTTTCAGGTTTCTCTAGGGTTAAAAGAGCAAGTTTTGTATAGTACTCATCAATTAAATGTACACGTTCACGATGAGGAAGTTTTTGAATTTTTAAAAGTATGATATTGATATGAGGAATTTTAAGTGTCAATGCAAGGTTTGAGAGATTTTTAACTACCTTATCATTTCCTTCCAAAAGGCGTTTTTCATCAATAATTGATTGGTCAATAAAGCTATCAAGATAGAGTTTATAATCACTTACTGACAGACCAATCTCTTTTGAAATTTTATTAACATCTAGGTAAATTGGTTCATAAGTTGTTCTTAAAGGTTGTGTTGGTTGAGTATTCTCTTTTATATCTCTAAGTTCAACTAAGTAGAACTCTCCTGTAAGCCCATACATTTTATGCTCAAAGAAATTAGCACTAATAAGTTGTTGCTCTTGTTTTATAACGATTTGTTTATTTTCAAATGATACATTACTCATAATGTTAGATAGTTTAAGCTCTTCAAATGAAGTAAACCCTAAAAGTTTGATAAACTCTTTATCTGCTAATATTAATTCTTTGTCATCATTATATCCGTAATACATGTTTGCCTCTTTATATTATATTATGTTGAG